>JAYTVD010000025.1:0-8574 GCA_043744175.1 Phyllobacteriaceae bacterium | reverse complement strand
CTGTTCCATTATACGCCGGACCGGCTGGCGATGAGCGGCAATGATGTGACCGCCCGTATTGAAGAAATGACACTGCGCCATGAAAGCGGCAATCACTTTGATTTAGGAACGCCCGTGCGCACCAACATGGCAGAGATGGATGTGGTGCTGCTGCGGCAAGACCCGCCATTTGACATGAATTATATCACCACAACGCTGATGCTGGACCGTATCCATCCCAAGACTTTGGTGGTGAATGATCCGGCTTCCGTGCGCAATTGCCCTGAGAAAATATTCGTGATGGAGTTTCCTGACCTCATGCCGGAAACAGTGGTTACCAAAGATCCCGAGGAAATCGCCGCATTTCGCAAGGAGCATGGCGATATTATTTTGAAGCCGCTCTATGGCAATGGTGGCGCTGGTGTTTTCCATCTTCGCGAGGGCGATAAGAATCTCTCGTCGCTTTTAGAAATGTTCGGCAATCTGTCGCGTGAGCAAATAATCGCACAGCGCTATTTGCCTGCCGTTCGCGCCGGCGACAAGCGCATTATCCTCATCGACGGGACGCCAGTGGGTGCGATTAACCGCGTGCCCGCCGAGCATGACACGCGCTCCAACATGCACGTTGGCGGGCGGGCCGAAAAATCCGAACTCACCAAGAGCGACATGGCGATTTGTGAGCGCATTGGGCCGGAGTTGAAAAAGCGCGGCTTTATTCTCACCGGCATTGATGTGATTGGCGATAAGCTCACAGAAATTAACGTGACATCGCCAACGGGTGTCCAAGAAGTGAAGCGTTTTGGCGGCGCTGACATTGCGGCTCTGTTCTGGGATTGTGTTGAAGCAAAGCGATAAAAGAACGTTTGTTCTTATTTTTCTACCCAATACAACCTAGTTGAAATGCACAGCTGAATATTGTTCTCTAAATGTTCTTGCTTATGATTTGAAACTGTGATTTTCTCCCTGATACGAGTGGGTTAATTGCAACTGCAACCAATATGGTTGTGTTTGCGGGGGTGACTATTATGGTGGCACGGGTCAGTACGGTTGCATTTCAAGGCATAGAGGCCATCGCGGTGGATGTGCAGGTAATGATTGCGCCCGGAAAGGCGAACATCCATATCGTCGGGCTTGGCGATAAGGCGGTCGCGGAAAGCCGCGAGCGGGTGTATGCAGCGCTCCATGCTTCGGGACTCTCGCTGCCCGCAAAAAAAGTAACCGTAAATCTGGCACCGGCTGACCTGCCAAAGGAAGGCAGCCATTATGATTTGGCGATTGCCCTTGGCCTTATGGCGGCGCTGGGAGCGATACCGGGCGATGCGCTTGCCGACTATGTGGTGATTGGTGAGCTATCGTTGGATGGCACTATAGCCTCTGTCGCTGGTTGTTTGCCCGCCGCGATTGGTGCCAATATTTTAGGAAAAGGGCTGATTTGCCCCCATGCATGCGGGCCGGAAGCGGCTTGGGCTGGCGAAAATATCGACATTCTCGCGCCGCGCAGTCTCATTGCCATTGCCAATCATTTTCGCGGCACGCAAATATTGGTGCGCCCCGAACCGGCGCTGCAAACGGCTGGTGCCTTCATGCCAGACCTTTGCGAGCTAAAGGGGCAGGAAACCGCGCGGCGCGCTTTGGAAGTCGCAGCCGCGGGCGGGCATAATCTTATCATGATCGGCCCACCCGGTTCCGGCAAATCTATGCTGGCAGCACGATTGCCTTCGATTTTGCCGCCTCTGAGCCCGCGAGAGCTGCTCGAAGTGTCTATGATTTCTTCCATCGGCGGTGAACTGGCCGATGGGAAATTGACGGATCGTCGCCCTTTCCGCGCACCGCATCATTCTGCGTCTATGGCAGCGATGGTCGGCGGGGGCATTCGCGCGCGACCGGGCGAAGTGTCGTTGGCACATAATGGCGTGTTGTTTTTGGACGAGTTTCCGGAGTTTAACCCGCAAGTGCTGGATTCACTGCGCCAACCAATGGAAACCGGTGATGTGCTGATTGCGCGTGTCAATCACCGTATTACCTATCCGGCGCGGTTCCAGCTGATTGCCGCGATGAATCCATGTCGCTGTGGCATGGCGGGAGAACCGGGTCACCAATGTGCAAGGGGCCCGCGATGCCAATCGGACTATCAGGCGCGGATTTCCGGCCCGATGATGGACCGGATTGATCTGCGCGTTGATGTTCCTGCGGTAACGCCCGCAGACCTTATCCGCCCACAAAAGCCGGAAACCAGCGCTGTGGTTGCCGCGCGGGTGGCCGCTGCAAGGACAAGGCAACGCTTGCGGTTTGAGGCGGTTGGATTGCACATGCTGTCCACCAATGCGCAGTGCTCGCCTTCGATGATAGAGGACATCGCCATGCCGGATAGTGCGGGACTAAAATTGCTAACCGATGCCAGCGAGCACATGAAATTGTCGGCGCGGGCTTATCACCGTATCCTAAAAGTGGCGCGGACACTGGCGGATTTGGATGATGAGGATAAAGTGGGACGCATTCATCTTGCAGAGGCGATTTCATACCGTGTGCCGTCAGACCGGCTGCAACGCGCGGCGTGAACCTGAAAGGAACCACGTTTATTTTTTAATGGCACCAACGAGGATTTCGCGCGGACGGTCTATATCGACCCAGCGTCCCGTGTGTTCAGATGACTGACGCTTTAAAAAGCGATAGTCAGTGTCTTCCCAGGCAAGCACATCGTCGGTGAGATTATCGAGAATATAATCACCGTGCTGCGTGCGGACAGTCAAAACTGCATGGCCCTCGCCATCGCGTTTGCGCACAACTGTGATGAGTAGATTTGCCGGTGAAATACCTTTGTTCATCAAAATCTTACGCTTGAGCAAAACATAATCTTCGCAGTCACCGGCAGTCTTTGGATAGGCCCAAACCTCGTCCTTGCCATAAATTTCCAAATCAGTTTCGGGCTGGATTGCTGCGTTCACTTGCTCGTCGACAGTGGCAATAAGCTGCATGGTTTTTGCGCCACCAATCAACGGCTGTACGCCAATAGACTGAATACGGCACTCATCAACATAAGTTTTACAGAATTCAAAATGACCAATGGGTTGGGAGGTCAGCTTGCTTGTTTGCATAGATGATGCGGCATAAGAAGCGCCGTTGAACAAGCCCAAAACCAGACCGACCGGTATTGCCAACTTGCAAATGGCACTCATGGACCCGCTACGCATTACTCACCTCACCCACGAACTATCGTTAACAAAACGTTAATGTCCGGAGGGGTACTGAGTCAATTGCGCTTGAAGATACTTGTTAAAAGATGATTAACGCCGCCAGTTCAGCCGTGACTTAGCGCGGCGCAATCAGCACGGAAAATTTAGTAAAAACGGAATTTCGAGTTTGATTATGCAACAATCCGCAGCGATTTTTTCCCTGAAGTCTGTGTGCCGCGATTGTCATTGATAAATTTGACAATCATCGGGGCAATATCTGCGCGGAAGCGCGAGCCATTGAAAACGCCATAATGACCGACCCTCGGCTGCACATGGTGCTTGCGCTTAGACTCCGGCAAATTACTGCATAGCCTGTGTGCTGCTTCAGTCTGGCCAACACCCGAAATATCGTCATTCTCACCTTCGACAGTGAGCAAGGCCGTATTACGAATCGCCGACGGGTCCACCAACTGGTCGCGGTGCATCATCTCGCCCTTGGGCAGGCTGTGCTTGATGAAGACTGTGTCGACAGTCTGCAGGTAAAATTCTGCCGTCAAATCCATTACAGCTAGATATTCATCATAAAATTCACGATGCTTTTCGGCGCTATCGCCGTCGCCTTCAACCAAATGGCCAAAGAAATCCTTGGTGGCATCAATGTGGCGGTCCATGTTCATGCTCATAAAGCCAGAAAGCTGCAAGAAACCGGGATAGACCGAACGCATAAAGCCCGCATGAGGGAATGGCACGGGCATAATAACTTTTTCTGAAAACCATTTGATGTCTTTGCCGACTGCCATCGTGTTGACTGCAGTCGGCTTTACGCGTGTATCAATCGGCCCGCCCATTAGGGTCATGGATGCCGGCGCGGACGTGTCGCCGCGTGCCTCCATCACTGACACAGCTGCCAATACCGGAACCGAAGGTTGGCAAACCGCGATCACATGAGTGTCGGGACCCAAGAAATGGAACATGTCGATCAAATAGTCGATGTAGTCATCGAGATCGAAGCGGCCATCAGTCAATGGAACTGTGCGAGCGTCGATCCAATCGGTGATGTAAACATCGCCGTGGGGGAGCATAGCCTCGACCGTGCCGCGTAATAACGTTGCGTAATGGCCGGACATCGGGGCGACCAACAAAATCTTTGGCTCATCTTTTTTAGATTTTGGCACTGCTCGTTCAAAATGCAAAAGATTGCAGAAAGCGCGCGACCATACGATTTTTTCAGTTATTGCGACGTCATTTCCGTCAACATTTGTGGTCGGTAATTCAAAACTGGGTTTGCCGTAACGACGCGTCATGCGTTCAAACACCTCTGCCACACCGGCTATGCCACGGGCCATCGGGCTCTTGGACAAAGGGTTGAGCGGGTTACGATAAAACATTTTTGTTGCTTCAGCAAAGGCGCGCATTGGCTGAAGGGCCGCGTGGTTCATCTCATAAAACTGGTAAAACATTGTCTTTTTAAGCTCCGATGACCACCAGCAACCATGCTGCGGACGCGAAGGCTAGCACGATTCTGTTGCAATGCAACATCAAGCGCCTTACTCATTAGGACAATGCCGTACGTTAACCGGCTACGTTAACCCTCGATGCCTTCGACGATCACCATCTCAGCGTCAGCGACTTGTTGGCGAATGGCAGCGGCAATTTGATATTCCGGGCTATTGTAACAATCGAGTGCTGTTTGAAGGCTAGGGAACTCAATAACCACGTTGCGAGCCCGCACTTGGCCCTCTAGTTTGTGAAAATTGCCACCACGGGCAAGAAACTTTGCACCATATTTTTCGAACGCCGGTTTGGCGGCGCTCACATAGTCTTTGTAGCGCTCTGAATCCTTGATATCCACGCGGGCAATCCAATAGCCTTTTGCCATAGTTTTCGTCCTTATTTCGGTTGCGCCATATCGGCTAAAATCAATTTCGCGGCTTCGCTCATATCGGTGGCGCCAGTAATCGGACGGCCAACTACCAGATGGCTTGCACCAGCGCGAATGGCGGCTCCCGGTGTCATCACCCGTTTTTGGTCGCCTTTATCGCTACCAACAAGGCGAATTCCCGGTGTCACCACCGCCATATCTGGCCCCACAATGGCGCGAACATAGGCGGCCTCTTCGGCTGAGCACACAACGCCGCCCATGCCAGCATCGCGTGCCTGCGCGGCCCTGCGTTTCACAAGTGTTTGCGGATCGGTGTTGTATCCAGCTTCTACCAAATCCATCTCATCCATCGAGGTGAGCACAGTAACGCCAAGCAAAATCAGCGGCGAGCCCTTTGCGGCCTCGACTGCGGCACGCATGGCTTTCGGATAAGCATGAAGCGTGAGCATCGACATACCCATTTTGGCGATGTTTTCCACCGCTTTGGCAATGGTGTTATCAATGTCCAAGAGTTTCATATCGAGGAACACTTGGTGGCCGCTTTGTGAAAGCTCGCGCGCAAAATCCAGCCCACCTGCAAATGCCAACTGGTAGCCGATCTTGTAGAAATTAATGTCGCTGCCGAGTGCCGAGACAATTTTCGATGCTGATTTTACATCTGGGACATCAAGAGCGACGATTAACCGGTCATGCATTTGGGAATGAGACATTGTCATTTACATTGTCCTGACAGGAAGGCAGCGTGCTCAACAAGTGCGTGGGCGGCTTTTTGCATATTGCCATGCACGCGCTCGTCCTTGAAGCGGTCCATATCGTCAAAGGCATCCTGCGCGTTGGGTACAGAACACTGCTGACTAACAACCTGAACGCCCATGTGGGCGAGAATTGCCCGCAAATGACTGATAGCACGAATACCTGCAAAAGTTCCCGTGGATGATGAGGCAAGCGCGGCCACTTTATCAGCATAGGGTTTGAGAGGGCGCTCACCATCGCGTTTCACGCGGCTTACCCAATCAAGAACATTTTTCAACAGCGGTGGAATGGAGCCATTATATTCAGGCGTTGAGATGAAAAAGCCATCATGAGCAGCGAACAGGCGTGCCAACTTGATAGCGTTTTCCGGAATGCCTTTTTCGCGCTCCAAATCTTCATCCATCAGTGGCAACGGATAGTCGATCAAAGCGATGCGCGTTACATCGGCCTCAGCTTGACTGAGTTCCCTCATAGCCGCGTCCGCGACTTTACCGCTCCAAGCGCCTGTTCGGTTCGAACCGGCTAAAACAAGTATCTTCGGGCTCATGTGCACTCCGCCTGCGCTGCTTCAGCCTATGCCTTAGCTTGCGAGGCGCTTATATGTCCAGATATGCGCTGGCGGAACATTGCGGAAAACAAAATCTGCACGCGTTGCAGCGAAGCTCCCAGCGCCCTTCGGCACTGGCGATAGCGGACCATAAGTGACCTGGATTACCGGGCGGCCCGCTGGAATATGGTCTAACAACATTTCAATATAATCAACTCGTTCACTTGGCTTAAAATTCAACAGGGGTATGGCTGATATCACACAGTCAAAAACAGTACTGCTATGCGCGCCAAGCGTTTTGTCCAAATTAAAAGCATCACCTTCTATGACATTCACGCTCGGAAAGTTTTTGCGCAGACAGGCCGAGAAATCGGCGGAATATTCCAACGCGTAAAGCCTGTTTGCAGGTGTTCCGTGTTTTAATATAGCGCGGGTGATCACGCCAGTTCCTGCGCCAATTTCCAAGACTGGAAGTTTAGAAGCTAGATCAATGTGACTTGCCATCGATCGTCCGGTAAAGGCGCTGGTAGGAAACGGCGTACCTACATTTTTCGGGCCATCAATCCACCCTTTGAAAAATCTTACTTCATCGTCAAATTTGCTGGTCAATTTTTGTGTGAGTGCGTGAATCAATATGAAAACTCCGTTTGATTGCTCTTCCCCATGGGAAGGTTCAATCAAAACTACAAGCCATCAATGCCAAAATTATGTCGTTATTAAACGGAAAATTGTCGGTTTGAATATATTCAAAACGACACTAGCTTACCCCGCGGTAAATCCATAATTGTGCGGGCGGAATGTTTCGCAGCACAAAATCATAGCGCTCAAGGCTAAATTTGCCTGATTTCGCGGCTACCGGTGCTTTTGGACCATAGGAAAATTGGATCAATGGGCGACCGACGGGGATGCGGTTCAACACATCATCGATAAATGCGGTGCGCGCTTCCGGTGGGAAATTTAACAACGGCAGCGCCGAAATGGCGCAATCAAACATTGTTTGATTTTCGCCAGCCAATGTCTCGGTCAGGTTAAACGCGTCGCCCTGCACAACGTTGATAGCGGGAAATTTGGTACGTAATTTATCAACAAAGTCCTGGCTATATTCAACGGCGAACACCTTGCTGGCTGCTATGCCGGTATCAAGAATTGCCTTGGTAATGGTGCCTGTACCTGGGCCAATTTCGAGCACTGGCAAGCCCGACTTTACATCAACAACACTTGCCATACGCCTTGCCATCGTCGCGCCGGTTGGCCAAACTGATCCAACGGTTTGCGGACCGTTCATCCATGCCCGCAAAAACCCGACACCTTCAGCAAACGGACTGCGCGTGCGTTGAGCGGGTGTCTGGGTCATCAGCTAAACCTTAATGTATTCTGTCAGTTTCCCTTGGCGGAAAACCGATCCATTAACAAGCTGCTATTTGGCGAACCCGTCAAAGAACTCTTTCATACTGGCGAAGAAGCCGCTGGACTGCGGGCTGTTTTCTTTGGAGGAAAGTTTTTCAAACTCCTCCAACAATTCACGCTGGCGATGAGTCAATTTTTGTGGAGTTTCGATATCAATTTGTATGTAGAGATCGCCCATGACGGTTTGACGAAGCACCGGCATACCTTTGCCCTTGAGGCGGAACTGTTTGCCGTATTCGGTGCCTTCTGGAACCTTGACCCGCGTTTGTGTGCCGTCCAGTGTTGCGACTTCAAACTGACCGCCGAGGGCAGCGGTCGTCATCGAAATGGGGACTTTGCAATAAAGGTCAGCCCCATCGCGCTGGAAGAAGGCGTGAGGCTTGATTGAGATGAAAATATAGAGATCGCCCTGCGGCCCGCCGCGAACGCCGGCCTCGCCCTCGCCTGTCAAACGAATGCGCGTGCCATCTTCGATACCGGCTGGAATATTGACCGACAGACTGCGCTCCTGCGTAACCTTGCCTTGGCCTGAACATTTGCCGCATGGATCTTTGATGATCTGACCGCGGCCATTACAGGTCGGGCAGGCACGCTCCACTGAGAAGAAACCTTGAGACGCGCGAACGCGGCCTGCGCCGCCGCAGGTGTTACAGGTGGTTGGCTGCGTGCCGGGCTTTGCGCCAGTGCCTGAGCAAGTTTCGCAGGTGATTGACGAAGGCACACGCACTTGTGCGGTTTTGCCTGCGAACGCTTCTTCCAGCGTCACTTCCATATTGTAACGCAGGTCCGCGCCACGCTCACGACCATTAGGCTGACGACGGCCACGACCACCC
>JAYTVD010000024.1:0-8602 GCA_043744175.1 Phyllobacteriaceae bacterium | reverse complement strand
ACGGTGGGAAATTCATGCGCGAAATGCGAGCCGACAGTTTTGGTGCAATCCAAATAGGCCCCGTGTCCGGCCTGCACTTCGGCGAAAATGCCACGGGCCACGATGTCGCGCGGGGCCAGTTCCGCATCCGGATGGATGGGCAGCATGAAGCGCACGCCTGCAGAATTGATGAGGTGAGCGCCCTCGCCGCGCAGCGCCTCGGTGGCCAGCGGCGCAGGGTCGCGGCCTACGTTTATAGCGGTGGGGTGGAACTGTACGAATTCAGGATCGGCAATCACTGCGCCAGCGCGGGCCGCCATGCCACAGCCACCGCCGCGCGCTTCCGCCGGATTGGTGGTGACGGCGAACAGATGCCCAACGCCGCCGGATGCCAGCACAACAGCGCGGGCGGGAAATGTGATGCGCATTTTAGCGCGGCCACCATCGGCGCGGGCGATAACGCCAGAGACATAGCGCCCGTCTGAAATCAACTCATCGACCAAATAGCTTTCCAACACGCGAATGGACGGTGTTTTGCGCACGGCGGCAATGAGCGCTTCCATAATGGCCTTGCCCGCCATATCGCCGCGCACGCGCACGACGCGATTCTCAGAATGCGCCGCCTCGCGCGATTGCACCAGCTTGCCTTCTAAATCTTTATCGAACGGCACGCCATAGGCGAGCAAATCAAAAATCCGGTCTGGCGCTTGGCTAACCATTAGTCTGGCAATTTTCTCATCCACAATGCCAGCGCCCGCTATAATCGTATCGTGGAGATGCTTTTCAAAGGTGTCGCCATCGCCAATTGCAGCCGCGATTCCGGCTTGCGCCCACGCGCTGGAAGCGCCGCGCCCGATGGGGGCAGCGGCAAGAATGGTGACAGGACGGGGGCTGAGTTTCAGCGCGCAAAACAGGCCCGCAAGGCCACCGCCAATGATGACGACATCATCAATGCCAGTCCATGATTGCGGCGGGTGTTGGTCAATTGGGTTGTGGGGCATGTTTTTATCTCAATGAGCAGATTGAACTATGGAAAGACCGTCGGGTGAGAGATCGTATGCGGCTTCTGCCTTACCCCGCAGTACTTCTCCCCGCGCTATGAGAAGCCCCCTAGAACTCAACACAGACAAACCAAATTGAATACTATTGAAATTTACGTCGTTAAATCGCAATATTTCGTTTCTTACTCGGGTAGAAGTTATAAATTGTTCTACCTCTAAACTTTTCGTGAGATGCGTCATCAACTCATAAGAAGCGACTAAGACATCAATTTCGAACTCGCTCAAATATTCCATCTGCCGAGCGTGTCGGCCAATTTTCCCCGTATCTGAGGAGTTTGCCTTTAGCTGACCAATTAGGATTTTTCGCAGTATCTTTAAATTATGCTCGTAGTCACCAAGCCTCACTTGTTCCGCAAATCTGTAGGCAGACGGTATGTAGAACTCGAATTGCTCTTCTGAGAGAATCTCAATGCCACTTTCCTGGACCTGCGCAGCAAGCAAGTTGAGTTGTTCTTCCAATTTTCTGTTAAGATGAATATCAACAAACTTCTTGATGACATTAGCGCCAGGAATTGACTCCAGAATCGCGCCTGTTACTTCATACACATCGCGTGCATTCTTATTAGACTGTGGGAGCACTAGGTTTCCCATAAGATCAATTCTTCAAATTGATCATGCGTTCAACCGCCATACGCGCCCTATCCGCAATCGCTGGGTCAACGAACACTTCTTCTGTCAGATACAAAAGGCTATCCAAAATCTTCGGCAGCGTGATGCGCTTCATATGGGGGCATAGGTTGCACGGCTTGATGAACTCCGTATCCGGTGCTTCCAGCGCGACGTTGCTTGCCATCGAGCATTCGGTAACCAGCAGCACTTTGGCGGGCTTATTGTCTTTGACATATTTAATCATGCCGGACGTGGAGCCTGCGAAATCCGCGACGCGCACGACTTCCGGCGGGCATTCGGGATGAGCGATGATCTGAATGGTCGGGTCGGCCTCTTTATAGGCCAGCAACTCCTCCGCCGTGAAGCGCTCGTGCACTTCGCAGTGGCCTTTCCATGTGAGGATTTTCACCTTGGTTTGCGCCGCGACGTTGAGCGCCAAAAACTCATCGGGAATGCACAAAACCGTATCGACGCCAAAGCTTTCGACCACATGGACGGCATTGGACGAGGTGCAGCAAATATCGGTTTCGGCCTTCACCTCGGCAGATGTGTTGACATAGGTGACAACGGGAACGCCCGGATATTTGGCACGCAGCATCCGCACATCTGCGCCCGTGATGCTTTCGGCCAGCGAGCAGCCGGCCTTGCCATCGGGAATGAGTACGGTCTTTTGCGGGTTCAATAATTTCGAGGTTTCGGCCATGAAATGCACGCCGCCTTGAATGATGATTTCAGCATCAACGCGCGTCGCCTCACGGGCCAATTGCAGCGAATCGCCGACGATATCGGCCACGCAATTGTAGATTTCGGGCGTTTGATAATTATGCGCAAGGATGACCGCGTTGCGTTCTTTTTTTAAGCGGTTGATGGCGTGAACATAGGGTACGTAAATCGGCCATTCGATTTCGGGTATAAGCGTTTTCACGCGCTCATAAAGATGCGCGGTTTCGCGGGCCACGGCGGGCGTATATTTCAACTCGGGACGTGCCAGAACGCCAAACCGCTCAGCGGCAGTTTTAGCACCGTGATTCAACGACGTTGAAGATGTACCAATCGCAGCCATGCGCTCTCCCCTCGCAATTGACGCTTTGCGCCGGATATCGGTTGCAAAGCAGTTACTGATTTATGGGGGGAGTGTGGCGAATGCAAGGGATGCATTGAATGTCATTGCAGAAACAATCATCACCCAAAGCGATGCTTCGGTCAAAACTTTCAATTTGTGTGAATGAGTGTTGGTGGTTACAACAAAAATCCGTTGCACAAGGAGTCTTGCCTCATGTCCATATCCGTAAAATCCGATGTCCGCATTCCTTGGCTCATTGTCGCGGCAGGTTGCCTCATAGCACTAATGACATTCGGCCCGCGCTCGGCGATGGGGTTTTTCCAGTTGCCAATGCTGGCGGATCGCGGGTGGGACCGGGCAACGTTTGGCATGGCGATGGCCATTCAAAATCTGTTTTGGGGTTTGGGCCAGCCATTCTTTGGCGCGATTGCGGATCGCTTTGGCACATGGCGGGTGCTGGCTATGTCCGGCGTGCTTTATGCTTCCGGGCTCGCGCTGATGGCTAATTCTACGTCGCCATCGCTGCTTTATTTAAGCGGCGGGGTGCTGATCGGGCTGGGCATTGCGGCGGGTTCTTATGGCGTCGTGCTGTCCGCCTTTGCTCGCCATGTGGTGCCGGAAAAACGCTCGCTGGTTTATGGCATGGGCACGGCGGCTGGCTCGGCGGGCATGTTCGTGTTTGCCCCCCTTAGCCAAGCGCTGATAACGAAGTATGGCTGGTCCGAGGCACTGTTGATGTTTTCCGGGCTGATGCTGATCATTCCACTTTTGGCCATTCCGCTACGCGGCAATGCGTCTGCGGCGCGGATTAAGGAGAAAAGCGCGGAACAATCCATCGGGCAAGCGCTGCGCGAGGCGTTTGGCCATCGCAGCTATGTGCTTTTAACCACAGGGTTTTTCGTCTGCGGCTTCCAAGTGGCCTTTATCACCGCGCATTTTCCGGCCTATCTTGGCGATATTGGTATTGAAGCCAAATATGCGGTTATCGGGCTGTCGCTGATTGGCTTTTTCAATATCATCGGCTCGCTTGCCTCGGGCATAATTGGGCAGAAATATTCCAAGCCGTATTTTCTGGCCTACATCTATATCGGCCGCTCCATTGCCGTCACGGCGTTCTTGCTGTTTCCGCAGACACCAACTTCGGTAGTGATTTTTTCGGCCGTTATGGGTCTGCTCTGGCTCTCCACCGTGCCACCAACCAATGCGCTGGTGGCGATTATGTTCGGCACGCGCCATCTCGGGCTTTTGGGTGGCATGGTATTTTTATCGCACCAAATTGGTTCGTTCATCGGCATTTGGCTGGGCGGTTATTTCTTTGTGAAATTCCATTCGTATAATCCGGTCTGGTGGCTGGGCGTGGTGCTGGGCATTTTCGCGGCGATTGTGCATTGGCCGATTGAAGAAAAACCAGTGGTGCGGCCAGCGCTTCAGCCTGCGTGACGTTCCAGCGCTTTTAGGACGTGAACCAGAAAGGCCGCCCGCGTATCGGGCGGGGCAAGACCGCGCGGCTGATAGACATTGCGGTCTAGGAAGAAGCCAACCAGCTTCCACGCATCGCGGGTTTCAAGCGCCGTTGCGCCACAGCCGGGCGTAGTTTCGAGGAATTGCGGCAGGGCAAATAACTTGTCCGCCCACGGCTTGCCTGCTTCACGCGACACCGCCCTGCCCGATTTTGGCGAGACATAAATGAGATCGGTGCGCTTGCCTGTGGCCGCGCATTCAGTGAGATCAAGGCCAAAGCCGAGTTCCTCCAGCAAGCGCAGCTCAAAGCGCACCATCAGTTCGGCAGCGAGAGGCGCGTCCTCAAAATGCTCGATAATGGCGACCAGCGCTTCAAACAGCGAGGCGTGCGGATCGCGGTCCGGCAGTAAGCGTAGGTGTGACGCGAGCAGTTGCAGGCCGTTCAGTGCCATCTGGCTTTCGATGAGGCGTGCGGCGGAGAAGGTGATGGGTTCGAGTTGGAATTGACCGAGATGCTCGTCCAGCCGTGCCCGCCATGTAACTTCCACATGGTTGCCGGTTTGCAACAGTGGTTGAAGCCGCTGCGAGCGGCCCCCGCGCACGATCCCCTGATGACGACCATGGTCACGCGTCATCAATTCAACAATGGCGCTAGTTTCGCCGTGTTTCTTGGTGCCTAAGATAATACCTTGGTCAACCCATTCCATGTCAGGACTTTGCTGGATTGTGAGCCAATATCAAGACGAAAACGTCAGGCCCATTTCGCGGTAGCGCTCTGGATCATCACCCCAGTTTTCGCGCACTTTGACGAAGAGAAACAGATGCACTTTTTGGCCCAGCGTTGCGCCAATTTCCGCACGGGAGGAAGAGCCGATAGCTTTGATGGTCGAACCATTGTGGCCAAGCACGATCTTCTTTTGGCTTTCGCGCTCAACATAAATGACCTGCTGGATGCGAACATCGCCGTTTTTCATCTCTTCCCATTTTTCGGTTTCGACATGAGAATGATACGGCAATTCTTGATGCAGGCGATCATAGAGCTTTTCGCGGGTGATTTCCGCCGCCAGACTGCGCATTGGAAGATCTGTAATCTGGTCTTCCGGATAGAACCACGGCCCCTTCGGCAGCGCCGCGCTGACCCATTTGACCAAATCCTTGCAGCCGGAGCCTTTCAGCGCAGAGATCATGAAAACAGCTTCAAAATTGGCAATGCTGGAGGCGTGGGTGGCAAGTTCGAGCAGCTTTGGCGGGTCGACCTGATCGACTTTGTTGAGCACCAAAACATTGCGATTGTGGCTGTCTTTCAGTGAGGTCAGAATCTCGGCAGCATCACCCTTAAAACCGCGCTCGGCATCGACCATGAACAGCACAATGTCGGCATCCTTCGCGCCGGACCAAGCGGTTGTGACCATGGCGCGGTCCAAGCGGCGGCGGGGTTTGAAAATGCCGGGTGTATCAATAAGCACAATCTGCGCATTACCCGCGGTAACAATACCGCGAATGAGCGCACGCGTGGTTTGCACCTTGTGAGACACGATGGAGACTTTGGTTCCGACCAGCTGATTTACCAGCGTCGATTTACCGGCATTGGTCGCGCCAAGCAGGGCGACAAAGCCGGAGTGTGTTTCGGCATCGGTGCCGGTGGTTTCAACCATACTATATATTTTCCTCTGGGCTCCACACGGAGCGGGCAATTAGAAATTGGCGGGCAGCATCTTGTTCGGCAAGACGCTTGGAACGACCATGGCCGGTGCCGACGGGATATGAACCGACGGTGACCGAAACTGCGAAATGCGGATCATGATCGGGTCCGTCGCGGCTGACGATAGCATAGACCGGGGCGGTTGCGCTATCGCGGTGCGCCCATTCTTGCAACTCGGTTTTGGCATCACGGCGGGCGGAACCTGCCTCATTGATGCGGCTCCCCCAGAATTTGGTTATGAATGCGCGGGCTGCATCGAGGCCACCATCAAGATAAATAGCGGCGACCAGCGCTTCCACGACATCAGCGCGCACGCTGACCAATCGCTTGCTATCTGTGCTGCCAAGATCGCTGCCAGCGCGCAGTAATTTTGGTATTTCAAGTTCCATGGCGATTTCTGCGCATGTCTTGGCGTCCACCAACTGGTTGAAACGCAGCGACATGTCGCCTTCGTCGGCTTCCGGAAAGGCTGCGAACAGCAGTTCCGCCACCACAAGACCCAGCACGCGGTCGCCCAAAAATTCCAGCCGCTCATAGTTGGCTGTGGCGTGATTACGGGCGCTGGAATGTGTTAGCGCCCGGTCCAGCCGTTCCAAATCAACGAAATTATAGCCTGTTGACGCCGATAGCCGTGCGGCGATTACTTTCTGCCGATTTGCCGAAAGAGGCATTAGTTGACCCAGTTAAAGAAGCGGTTGAAGCGCAACTGCGTTGGCCATGTCCAAAGCTCCAGCGGGCTGTGGCTACCGGCAATGGAGAAGAACACCAAGGTGGCGCGGCCTTCGAGATTTTCAAACGGTACAAAGCCGACCGAGAAGCGACTATCTGAGGAATTATCGCGGTTATCACCCATCATGAAATAGTGACCTTCTGGCACAATGAATTCGCGGGTGTTGTCACCGATGGTGTCACCAAGATCCAGGGTGTCATAGGATACGCCATTCGGAAGGGTCTCGCGGTAAACATCTACCGGACGATGCTCTTGAGTGACGTCGAAATCATCAATCTGGCGGGTCTTCTCGCGCGGCACAGCGGCATCGTTGATGTACAGAACGCCGTCCTTCACCTGAATTTTATCGCCCGGCAGGCCAATCAGGCGCTTGATATAATCAAGGCTCGGATTTGGCGGGAATTTGAAGACAATCACATCGCCGCGTGTTGGCTCTGCGCCCCAAATACGACCCGAGAATAATGGTGGTGAAAACGGCAGAGAATGATGCGAATAGCCGTAGGAATATTTTGAAACGAAAAGATAGTCGCCTTCTAAGAGCGTCGGGCGCATTGAGCCTGACGGAATGCTGAACGGCTGGAATAGGAATGAACGGATAACCAGCGCCAGCAATAAAGCCTGCACGATGACGCTGATAGTTTCACCAATACCGCCGGAGCTTTTGGCTTTTTCTGAATTCGACACGCTCATAACATCCTCAAGTAATTTACGCTCTCATAGTCGATTGGCGACCTTGGAGCAACCGGCGCTTTTTGTGAGTTAATTAAAGCGATTGCGTGGCAGGGACGGCTTCGATGATGACAAACGCCTGCGCTAAAGGGTAGTCATCGGTGATGGTCAGATGGATTGCGGGATTGTGTCCTATGGGGATCATCTCCGCTAGACGCACCGCCGCCCCGCCGGTAAGCACCATAGTCGGCTTTCCACTTGGCAGATTTGAAACGCCCATATCCCGCCAAAATACACCGCGTGAAATGCCGGTGCCCAGCGCCTTGGCGCAAGCCTCTTTGGCCGCGAACCGCTTGGCATAAGACGCGGCGCGCTGATGGCGACCATCGGACTTCTTTTGCTCAATGTCTGTGAAAAGCCGTGTTGTGAAGCGTGCGCCATATTTTTCAAGCGATTTTTCAATGCGCCTGATGTCGATGAGATCGCTGCCAAGGCCTATTATCATTCTATGACAGCCGCTTTCCGCTCTGATCGCAGCCGTTTGTTACTCTCGAAAGACTTGGCGGCGAAATAAACTGCAAAATAGGCAGGAATTGCAAACCCGACACCTAAAAGGACAGATCCGAACAAAAATGGCTTAAAAAATGGCCCCCACATGCCACCAAAATTCATGTGCATCATCATTGGCATAATATTCTCAAGCGGCACGTTGGGGCCGCCGTGATGCCCAAAGAATAAGTGACCCACCTTCAAATCCATCGCGCCAATGGGTATAAACGTAAACGGGTTGGAAATAGCGGTTGCCAAGGCGGCAGAAATCATATTCGCGCCAATTGCCCAGGCGATAAAAACAGCTAATGGCACATGGATACCGGGCGGTGTAAAGGCCGCAAACACACCAATTGCAAACCCCAACGCCAGCGCATGTGGCGTAGCGCGGATACGCAAAATACGTTTGCCAAAATATTGCAGCGAGCGCCAATAGGACTTTTTCGGCCAGAACAAATTTCTGAGCCGGTCAGTCCATTTAATTTCTTGGCGCGACTTCAATATCATTTTCGAAAAATTGCCCTTTTTGCCAGACTCGCCAGCGTGAGACGCAGCATAGGTAGTGAGTATTGCAACGGATTTAAGACTGACGTCTAAATATTCCGGCTTCCCGGCTTAACTGCTGGAATGGCGGCCAATTCCGGCGGCAATTTGTCGGCATCGTAGGCGGGAACCGCATATTGCGCCAGTGCAATCAACGGCGCACCCACATCTGATTTTCCTGCAGAACGGTCAATGATGCAGGCGGCGGCAACGACTTCCGCGCCCAAAGCTTCAAG
>JAYTVD010000023.1:0-8615 GCA_043744175.1 Phyllobacteriaceae bacterium | reverse complement strand
GACCCGATCCACCGCCAGCACCACCACAACGAGGTCACCTTTGGTTTGACCTATGCCTTCAGCGAAAATTTCGTGCTGCCCCTCAGCCACGACGAGGTCGTCCACGGCAAAGGGTCGCTGTGGACCAAAATGGCCGGCGACGAGTGGCAAAAGTTTGCCAGCCTTCGGGCTTTCTATGCGCTGATGTGGGCTTATCCTGGCAAGAAGTTGCTGTTTATGGGTCAAGAATTTGGCCAACGGATGGAGTGGAGCGAGGCCCGCGGTCTCGACTGGGTCCACCTCGAGGACGCCGCCCACGCCGGCGTGCAGCGACTCGTCGGCGACCTCAACCGCCTCTATCGCGATCGACCCGCGCTGCACGCACGCGACTGCGAAGCCGACGGGTTTGAATGG
Organism: Phyllobacteriaceae bacterium; assembly: GCA_043744175.1. Classification (GTDB taxonomy): domain Bacteria; phylum Pseudomonadota; class Alphaproteobacteria; order Rhizobiales; family Rhizobiaceae; genus JANMEX01. The sequence goes on along the minus strand of JAYTVD010000023.1, from coordinate 8,222 downwards.
TTGATCGTCGATGACTCCGCAAACTCCGTTTTTGCCTGGTTGCGCCGCGCGCCCGACGAGTCCCCCATCGCGATGATCAGCAATTTGACCCCTAGCCCCCGCCACCACTACGTCGTACGGTTGCCGCATGACGGTCGGTGGCGCGAAGTGCTCAACACGGACGCCCCCATTTATGGCGGGTCGGGCACCGGGAATCTCGGTTTTGTCACCGCCGAAAATGGGCGTACGACGCTAACGTTGCCGCCGCTGGCCACCATTCTGCTGGAGTTTGACCCGCACGATCCGCACAATCAGCACGATCAGCAAGATCCGCAACAGCCCGAGAGCAAGGAGCGCCCCCATGGTTGATCGTCGTGCACCGCTGGCTCGTGATGCGATGGCCTATGTCCTGGCCGGTGGCCGTGGCAGCCGCCTGGAAGAGATGACCGATGTGCGCGCAAAACCCGCGGTCTACTTCGGCGGCAAGACCCGGATCATCGACTTCGCGTTGTCCAATGCGATGAATTCGGGCATCCGTCGGATCGGTGTGGCCACGCAATATAAAGCGCACTCGTTGATCCGGCACATGCAGCGCGGATGGGGCTTTTTCCGGCCAGAGCGCAACGAAAGCTTTGACATCCTGCCAGCGAGCCAGCGGGTTTCCGAGGACCAATGGTATAACGGCACGGCTGATGCAGTGCACCAGAACGCCGACATCATTGAAGGCTATGGCCCAAAATACATGGTCGTTCTGGCGGGTGATCACATCTACAAAATGGATTACGAGCTCATGTTGCAGCAGCACGTGGACCAGGGAGCTGATGTCACCGTTGGCTGTCTTGAAGTGCCGCGCATGGAGGCCACGGGCTTTGGCGTGATGCACGTTGATGACAAAGATCAGGTTGTGGCCTTTGTCGAAAAGCCAAAAGATCCGCCTGCCATTCCCGGCCAGCCAGATTTGGCACTTGCGTCGATGGGCATCTATGTTTTCAAAACAAAATTCCTGATGGAAGAGCTAAAGCGTGATGCCGCTGATCCCGGCTCCTCGCGTGACTTTGGTAAGGACATCATCCCTTACATCGTTTCAAACGGTAAAGCTGTGGCGCATCGCTTCGCCAAATCCTGCATTCGCTCTTCCTTTGAGCGCGAAGCCTACTGGCGCGATGTCGGAACGATTGATGCCTATTGGGAAGCTAATATTGACCTGACCGACATCACTCCGGAATTGGATTTGTACGACAAGGAATGGCCAATCTGGACTTATGCCGAAATCAAGCCACCAGCGAAGTTTGTGCATGATGAAGACGGTCGTCGGGGGTCAGCGATTTCCTCGCTGGTATCAGGCGATTGCATCGTTTCCGGCGCTTCTTTGCGTAAAAGCCTGCTTTTTACCGGCGTTCGGGCCAATTCATTCTCCTCGTTGGAAGAGGCAGTTGTGCTTCCAGACGTGATTGTGAACCGCAACGCGCGCCTCAAAAGAGTGGTGATTGACCGCGGTGTGGTCATCCCAGAAGGCTTGGTTGTTGGCGAAGATCCTATTCTTGATGCAAAGCGTTTCCGCATCTCGGAAAAGGGTATATGCCTCATCACTCAGCCGATGATTGATAGGCTCGATCTTTGAGTTTGTAAGTAGCAGTTGGATAAAACATGACCAAAGTACTTTCGGTAGCCTCTGAAGTCTATCCGCTGGTGAAAACCGGCGGGTTGGCCGATGTAGTGGGCGCATTGCCTACAGCACTCGCGCTCAAAGGCGTAGAAATGCGGACGCTTGTTCCGGGCTACCCGAAAGTCATGGCGGCAATCACAAATGTTGAAACTGTTCTCACCGTCCATACACTGGGCGGTGAGGCAAAAATTCTGTCTGCCAAGGGCGGCGGGCTTGATCTATTCGTTATAGATGCCCCGCATTTATACATGCGCGACGGCGGTATTTATGGCGATGCCGCAGGCAATGACTGGGCCGATAATTGGATGCGCTTTGGCGCGCTTTCACAAGTTGCCGCGCGTATTGCCGAAGGCGATGTGCCTAGCTTTGTGCCGGATGTTGTCCACGCCCATGATTGGCAGGCGGGACTGGTTCCGGCCTATTTGAAGTATGGTAAAGCACACGCCACGCCGAGCATTTTAACCGTGCATAATCTGGCATTCCAAGGCCGTTATGCCGCGGATATTTTCCCCGCGCTTGGCCTTCCAAGCCATGCCTACGGTATGGATGGCATCGAATATTTTGGCGGCGTTGGCTACCTCAAGGCGGGCCTTCAATCGGCATGGGCCGTGACGACCGTCTCGCCAACCTACGCCCGCGAAATCCGTAGTTCCGAATTTGGCATGGGTCTCGATGGGCTTTTGAATGCCCGTTCTTCCTCGGTTTATGGCATCGTCAATGGCATTGATATTGACGTTTGGAATCCAGAAAAAGACAAGGATATTCCCAAGCAATTTAGCGCAAAGTCTCTGAGCTCGCGCAATTTGAACCGCAAGGCGTTAGAAAAAAATTTCGGCTTGAAATCCGGTTCTGGGCCGATATTCGTCGTGATTAGCCGCCTTACGTGGCAAAAAGGGCTGGATTTGCTATCCGCCGCTGCTGATACTATCGTCGCGCTTGGGGGAAGTCTTGCTGTTCTGGGCTCTGGCGATGCTGCAATTGAGGGCCAGCTTCACGCTTGCGCGGCGCGTCATCCGGGCAAAGTCGGTGTGGTGATCGGCTACGATGAAGGCCTGTCGCATCTCATGCAGGCTGGCGGCGATGCCATCCTTATCCCGTCTCGTTTTGAGCCTTGCGGCCTTACCCAGCTTTATGCGCTGCGCTATGGCTGCGTGCCTGTCGTGGCCCGTACAGGCGGTTTGGCGGACACGGTGATTGACGCCAATGATGCTGCGCTTTCGATGAAGGTCGCTACTGGCTTGCAATTTGCACCTGTCGATACCGCCTCGCTCAATGACGTGATTTCTCGCACCTGCGCCCTCTTTGCTGACAAGCCAACATGGACGGCAATGCAAGTGGCAGGCATGAGCAATGATGTCTCATGGGACCGCAGTGCGGGTGCGTACAATAATCTTTACAACTCACTTTTGAAGAGCAAAGCCTGATGATCACTTCTGTCGCGACCACGCCCTTTATGGATCAAAAACCTGGCACATCGGGCCTGCGCAAAAAGGTCCCTGTGTTTGCGCAAACCAATTATGCGCAGAATTTTATCCAGTCCACTTTCGATAGTTTGGACGGTTTCAAGGGCAAAACCTTGGTGGTCGGCGGGGATGGCCGCTATTATAACCGCGAGGTCATTCAGGTCGTTATCCGCATGGCAGCGGCCAATGGGTTTGGCAAAGTGATGGTGGGCCAAGGCGGTATTTTATCCACGCCTGCGGCCTCAAATATCATCCGCAAATATCATGCCTTTGGCGGTTTGATTTTATCTGCCAGTCATAATCCCGGCGGCCCGACCGAAGATTTCGGCATTAAATACAACATCGGTAACGGCGGTCCCGCGCCTGAAAAAATCACCGATGCGATCTTTGCCAACACCAAATCCATCAGCCGCTATTTGACGATTGATACGCCTGATTTGGACCTTGATAGGTTGGGCACGTTTGAAGTCGCAGGCATGACAGTGGAAGTCATTGATCCTGTTGCGGATTATGCCGAGCTGATGCAAACCCTGTTTGATTTTCCTGCCATCAAGGCGAAATTCGCCTCCGGTTTCACCATGCGCTTTGATGCCATGAGTGCCGTGACAGGTCCCTACGCGCACGCAATCTTGGAAGGTCTGCTTGGCGCACCGAAAGGCACGGTCGTCAATGGCATTCCGCTGCCGGATTTCGGCGGGCATCATCCAGACCCCAATCCTGTCAATGCGCATGACCTTTATGATTTGATGATGTCTGACAAATCACCAGATTTTGGCGCGGCATCGGATGGTGACGGCGACCGCAATTTGATTATCGGCAAGGGCATTTTCGTTACGCCTTCAGATTCGCTTGCGATCATCGCCAACAACGCCACCCTCGTTAAGGGCTACAAGCGCGGCCTCGCTGGTGTTGCCCGCTCCATGCCGACCTCCGGTGCTGCGGACCGCGTGGCGGCAAAGCTCGGCATCGCCTTGTTTGAAACGCCTACGGGGTGGAAATTTTTCGGCAATCTTTTAGACGCTGGCAAAGTCACCATTTGTGGTGAAGAAAGCGCGGGCACAGGCTCTGACCATGTGCGCGAAAAGGACGGATTATGGGCCGTTCTGTTCTGGCTCAATATTCTGGCCGTGCGCGGCGAAAGCACGATGGATATCGTCCACTCGCACTGGCAAGACTACGGCCGCAATTACTATTCACGCCATGATTATGAAGCCGTTGAAACTGACAAGGCCAATGGCCTGATGGATGATCTGCGTGCCGCTGCTGCGACATTGCCTGGCAAGAAATTCGGCGATCTCACCATCGAAAAGGCGGATGATTTTGCCTATCACGATTCTGTTGACGGCTCGGTCAGTTCACATCAAGGCATTCGCATTTTGTTTGTCGGCGGTTCTCGCGTTGTTTTGCGGCTTTCCGGCACGGGCACGTCAGGTGCGACATTGCGGGTTTACTTGGAAAAATATGAGCCAAATGCCGCACATCATCACATTGAAACGCAGGCGGCTTTAGCGGATATTACCGCTGCTGCCGACGCCATTGCCGGTATCAAGGCCAAGACCGGCCGGATGGAACCTTCCGTTATCACATGAAGCATCTTGCCGCTGGACTTGAGTTTGACGCAACCGGCGTCCGTTTTACTGTTGCTTCGCATCATGCGGACGCGCTCTGGCTGTGCTTGTTCGATGAGAGCGGCAACAAGGAAACCAAACGCATCGAGATGGAGCGCGCGCCGGGCGGGCTGTTCACCATCCATGTTAAAGGCATCACTAAGGGCCAGCTCTATGGCTATCGCGCCGACGGCGAATGGGCACCTTGGGCAGGCCATCGCTATGATATTTCCAAACTTTTGGTGGACCCTCACGCCACAAGGCTTGATCGCGCGTTCGTCTGGTCGCCGGAGCTTGGCGCGAAGGGCGTGGATACGGGCAAGCTGACGCCAAAAGCCATTCTTGAAGAATTTGCCCCGCAGGAGCCGCGTGGCCCCGAACCGCTGCAAGCTGCCGGTTTGATTTATGAAGTGCCGGTGAAAGCCTTCACCAAGTTGAATTTGGATATTCCGGAGGCTGAGCGCGGACTTCTCACGGCTATCGCGCACCCGTCGTCAATTGCGCATTTTAAGAAGCTGGGCGTTGCCGCCGTCGAGCTAATGCCCATTACCGCATGGATTGACGAGCGTCACCTCGCGCCGCATCATCTCACCAATGCGTGGGGCTATAATCCGGTTTCATTTCTGGCTCTCGACCCCCGCTTGGCGCCCGGTGGCATCGCTGATTTGCGCCTTGTGGCCGAAGCGCTGCATAAGGAAGGCATCGCGCTTATTCTTGATGTTGTGTTCAATCACACCGGCGAGAGCGATCTTTATGGGCCAGTTTTGTCACTGCGTGGGTTGGATAATGCGCTTTATTACCGCCACCATGCCGATGAACCGGGCGCACTGGTGAATGATACCGGCACGGGCAACACGCTTGCCGTTGAACGCGCACCTGTGCGTGATCTGGTTATGGCAGCGCTCCGGCATTTTGTGACACAAGGCCATGTCGATGGCTTCCGCTTTGATCTGGGCACGACTTTGGGCCGCACAGCGCGGGGTTTTTCGCCCCATGCGCCACTGTTTGAGGCCATGCGCCATGATGCGGTTTTAACGGGAACCACGCTCATTGCCGAGCCGTGGGATATTGGTCCCGGCGGTTATCAGCTCGGGCAATTTCCGCCGCAATTCTTAGAATGGAACGACCGCTACCGCGATGATGTACGCCGTTTCTGGCGCGGTGATCCGGGTACTTTGGGCGCATTGGCGACGCGGCTTTGCGGTTCTTCGGACTATTTCAAGGACCGTGGCGCGACGACCCGCTCGGTCAATCTGCTTGCCGCCCACGACGGATTTACGCTGGCCGATCTCACATCCTATCGTCGCAAGCACAATATGGCTAATGGTGAAAATGACATGGATGGTCATGGCGAGAATTTCTCATGGAACCATGGCGCTGAGGGCGCAACGAGCGATCGCACCATCAATGCCATGCGCAGTCTCGATGCCAAAGCGCTGCTGGCGCTCTTGTTTGTCTCGCGTGGCACGATGCTGCTCACCGCTGGTGATGAATTCGGACGCAGTCAGCGGGGCAATAATAATGCCTATGCGCAGGATAATGCCATAACATGGCTGGATTGGGTGCACCGCGACAAGGAACTGGAAGATTTTGTAGCGGCGCTGGCGAAGCTGCGTTTGCAACACCGTACATTGCAGTCTGCGGGTTTCCTCTCTGGCCACGCGCCCCTTGGCTTTGATGATCCGGATATTTCATGGTTCCGTGCCGATGGGCAGGCCATGGAAACTGCCAATTGGGAAAATCCGGAAAACAGGTTTTTGGGTTTTGTGCTGTCACTGCCGTCCAATGGCATTGCCAAGGCCGATCAAATTGCTGTTGTTATCAACCGCAACGAAGGCAAGTTGACTATCAATTTGCCCAAGGCTGCCAAAGGCGCATGGCAAACGGCACTTACATCGCAGCCGGTTATGCCATCAGGCAGTGGCTTTGATATCCGGCCTTATACAGTTGCGATTTTTACGCTTGTTTCTAAAGCTGCTCCATCAAAATCTTCGCGTCCATAAGCCTTCATAAACACATCGACGGCGGCGAGGATGACACGCTCAACCTCTTCCTTCGGCGGCACGTCGGCCTGATAACCGAACAGCCTTTGACGGAAGAATTTAGCAAGGCAAAGTTCTGAAAACTGATAGGTCGCCATATCAAGATCGTCGATAACGCATTGGCCTTTGGCCACGAAACCTTCCAAAAGAGAGCGCAGCAACAAAAATCCGCGACGCGGGCCACGCTCATAGAAACGTGCGCCAAACTCCGGTTTGCGCTCGACCACGGCCAGCATAATGCGGTGAGCGCGGATGCCCTTGTCCGATAGCAGCCGGCCCGTAAACAGGCGCCCGTAGTCTGTCAGCGCTTGGCGTAGTGACGTCGCTTGCTCTAGAACCTCAGTGAGACTTGAGAACATTTTATTGCGCTCAGTGTCCATGAGCGCTTCGAACAGTTCTTCTTTGCTCGTGAAGTAAACATAAATCGTGCCCTTCGAAACTCCCGCTTCACGGGTAATATCGCTCATGCTGGCCGCATCGAAACCCATGGAGAAGAACACGCGTTGTGCTCCTTCCAAGATTTGGTCGCGTTTTGCGGGATCTTGACCCGCAGACACAGGCCTTCCCAAGCGCGGTTTTTCGCACTTTGTGCCCAACATTAAGGATTTATCAACCACAGCCACATTCGTCCACTTAAGATAAAATAAATCGAACCGTTCAGTTCGATTTATGTTGCATAATCCCTTTCGTAAGGCTATGTCAATCTTATCCTGATAAAGGCGCGATAAGACTATAAATCGAAAGTTGTATTATGAGCGTTTCCCCCGCCCCAAAATCTGCTGAAGTTAAGCCATTTCCAGTATCTGAGCGACAAGTACCCGTAGTTTTGCCGGATGAAGCGCCGCATAGTGCGCCGCCTGCCAACAATGATGCGAAGGCTGCAAAGCCAGCGCCACGTAGCTTTCGCAAACCAATAATCTTGACGATCTTGCTCGCAGGCGCTGCTTACGCCGGTTGGAACTATGCCTACCCCTATTGGACCGATGGCCGTTTTATGGTCACGACAGATGATTCTTATATCCAAGCCGACATCGCTGCGATTTCCCCGAAGGTATCCGGCTATATCAAAGGTGCCGGACCGGTAGAAAACTCGACCGTAAAAGCCGGCGATGTACTTTTCACCATTGATGATGGCGACTATCAGCTCGCGCTGGATTTGGCTGAAGCCCAGCTTGCCAGCCATACGAAGACACTAGAACGAGTGGCTGCCCAAAAGGGCGCTGCCGAAGCGGGTTTGGTTGAGGCGCAGGCTGCAATGCAGGCAACGCAAGCCGCCTCACGCAACGCTGAGCAAGCCATGCAACGCGCCACAGAACTTCGCACCAGCGGCGTTGGCTCCAAGGCAACCTCCGATACAGCGACAACGGCTTTTGATCAGGCAACGGCAGCACTTGCCGGCGCGAATGCAAAAATTGAAACGGCAAAAGCCAACATCGCCGTCATTGCCGCACAATATGCCGAGGCT
>JAYTVD010000022.1:0-8639 GCA_043744175.1 Phyllobacteriaceae bacterium | reverse complement strand
TTTCATTGATCGCGTCGTCTCTCGACATGCTCATGGTCAATGCAGCATAGGCATAAGTGATTGCCGAGCCGCGCAGGTCATGGAACGTCAATCCGGTTATGCCGAACCGGGCGAAGTCAGTTGCTAGTGAGGCGCGGAATCCGTCGCTTGTCCATTTCAGGCCGCGACTGTTCAAATGCACCCTAATTTGCCGCCGATCTTTTGCCCGCTGCAAAATGGGTAGCAATTGCGGGGCAGGGCGAACCCACACAAGAGCGCCCGTCTTGAATTGCTTGATGCGCACCCGCTCCCCGTCAAACGCCATAGGAACCATCCCCAGACAGTCGGCTTGGCGCTGCATTGTCCATATCGCATTGATAACAACCTCGACTAAATGAGGTTGCCCATTGGCAATATAGTGGTTGAGCGTTGCAACAGGCCAAATAATATCGCCTCTCGAGCCTTTGGACATGCGCTCCACACCCATTAGAGGGTTGCGGATGATTGCCTCGCGGTCAACACCGAATGATAGGACGCGGGCGAAAACGGAACGCATAAGGTCCGCCATGCGCGGCGTGTTGCGCCATTGCGCAAGCCATTCAAGAAAAATGGTTCGTGACCCTTTAGCCTCGACCGCGATTAACTCCATATCCCCGAATTCAGCATTAACCAGATCAATGATGCGCCCATAGCTTTTCTGTGTGACCGGCCGCAGTCCGGTAAATTTCTCCGACTTCCGATATTTATCAATCAAAGCGCCAATAGTAGCTTGCCCGCTTGCCCGCTCCCTGAATTTTGTCAGCCTGAGATATTCGGCCAAATATGCTTTGGTTCCGGCTTTCGCCATGATGCGCGGCCCGCCTCGCCAAGCGTAGTGGTATTCAACCACTTTGCCGCCAGCCAGCGTTTTCACCATTTTGTGAACGCCCTGCATTTTAACCGTGACCACCATGTTTAGCCTGCCATTTCATCAAGGCTTTATCGCCCTCCGAATGTGCAGACATGTCAATGACGTTGGAACGACCCGCCCTGTGGATAGCGGGGAATGTTTCGATTTCGCCGTTCGGGCGCAACACTACGCACATGCCGTGTTCAGCGCCAAGGCTTATCGCGTCTTGGATTTCAGAACGTAGGAATGTGCGGGCGCGTTTCATCTCACTCGCCTTCCGGCTTTGGTGGGGCTGGTAATGGCATCCAGTGGGTAGCTTTGTGAAAGTTATTGAACCCGTTCCATTCATTAATTATTGTATTGATCTTACGATAAAGCCCGCCCTCAACAGGGGTAAAAGTTTTACCGATAAGAGGGGCATAGCTGCCTATTTCATAGCTTTCTAAGCCCTCATCTGCCACGCATATCACAAACGGCGTCCCATCCCGTGGCGCGGTCTCTATCGGTTGCCAGTTGGTCATTGGGATTCATTCCTCAATAGGAGTGATTATGACAGGGACCACACGGCAGAATCCGCCACCGTTTGGCCAGCGGTGTAACATTTCTAGCCGCGCCTCTGCTGCCGATGGATATGCGAATTTCATCAGACCCCCGCCAAAGTTGACAATCCCTGATGCTCGTTGTTTTTCAAGTTTTGGAGCGTTAGGCTCTCGCCATTCAATTATATGCCTTATCATCGCCTTGGCTTGTGAGTACGTCATAAGGTTTGTTCCTGTTGGGCTGAAAATATGCGGATTTTCGGGTGTCCCCGCGACCTTTTGATATTTGATCCCACCATCTGGACTAAAGTCATCTGGCAATTTCCATGACAGAAACCGAGTAACCATTTTTTCAATTTCAGTAGTCATCATCAAATCCTCTCAATTCTAACTTTGACCACTTCGGCGGTCTCATCTGGGTAATATTTCTCGAAATTCTTGGCTTGCGCGGTCGCATCTGCCACCCTGCCAATCGGGTGCAGCCGTTCGACTATTATCTCGCCATTGACCATGACGGCATAGGCTTCGATGGATTGTGGGGCCGTAGTCGCGGAAATGATGCGCTCAGTCATAGTCAACACCAAATCAGCTTATCGGCTGCTTTCTGCTGTATTGTCCTAATTTGTTGGTGTTGATGTTCGCGGCCATGTTGAAATGGGTTCGGTGCGATTTTATCAATTTCTTTCATATGAGCATCCCACTTTTTTCGATCTAAACATTCTTCTGCGGCAGCTAGAAGCGCCCATGGTGTGGATCGCCAGTCAGCCATCATTCCTCCCCCTTACGGATAGCGGCCCGAATAGGTCTGATTGACAAATCAAAATTGCCATTGTGCATTCCAAATGAAACAAGTGCTTTATCATCCGCTTCGGTTGCACTGTCCGCTGCGCCATTTATAAGAGCACTAAATGCAAGGAAGTCAGCCCAATCCCGATCGTTCAATAAGTTTGCGCCACATTTTGGACACGGCTTATTTACCATGTCGACAGTTAGCTGATCATGGGTTTCAACATGATCACAATTGACAGCATCGCATTTTAAGAATTGCTGTTTCATCTCATTCGTCTACCTTACGGATAGCGGCGGCAATAGCGATTGCGTTATCGGCCCCGCCTGTTTCGTAAAAGTCGGTTTGGTCCTCTGTCCATCCCGTTGCTCCTTTGAGCGGTTTCTCAATATAGTTTGCCGCCACCTTCGCCGCCCGTTCGCGCTCTCGCGCAATGCCGCGTTCGTAGGCTGCATGAAGTTCAGTTTCTAAATGTTGCACTTGGTCTAGGCGGTCATTTACAAATCCCATGCGCTTCCACGCGGCTTGTGCAGCTGCTTTCATCCAGTCTGGTGTGTCAGCCATTGGTTTTTCCCCGTTCTATGGCCAACGCATATTCCAGCGCGGCGATGATTTCGGATGGTGTCAAAGTTAGATGCGGGAATGCTATTAAATCGAGCAGGGCATTGAGAAACTTAGTCGCATTCACCTTGCTTTTGCCGGCATTTAGCTCCAAAAATACAACCCCGCTATCGGTGTCATTTATCCAATTTGTGGTGTCAGTCATAGCTTTAGACCTTTCGGAAAGCATGGCGTCTGCAACGACATAGGCAATTTCGGCTTGGGTTTTAGCCCAATCTTTTCCGCTATATCCAGCCAATGAATGTAGCGACATCGCCGCAAACCAATCACGCAAGGTTATGCCGTTCTTATGGCAAACTCTCGGTTCCAGCGCCGCCCTGAAATCACTCTCTGCTGTTGCTTGTGGAACGTGGACCCGATAGGCGATAACATCGGCAGGGGTTTTATAATCTCCTGTATCGTCTTCCCAATTTTCCCATTCGAAAAAATGGGCTCGTGCCCAGTCCGCGCCTTTGCTTCGGAGAATAACGTCAACAAACGTATCAACATCAACAGGCATTGGTTCGCCATCATGCGGAGTGAAGCCGGTTGGTATTATTGGAGTTGTCATCTTAATCCCGCCTCTTCCATGAATTTGTCTATCCCTTCGGGCTTTACCGACTGTTGAAATGATGCCTTCATGTCACGCCAGTTCCGCTCCACCAGGGCATCAAGATGATCGTAAATCGATACGCTTTTCCGAAAATTAGGAAGATTGCCATTCCGTTCGCGCTTGGCCATTGACCGCGCGATACGTTTGTATCGCTGACGCAAATCTCGATAACGCTCAGTCTGCGCCGGTGGGAGTGTTTTCCAGCACTTTGCGCATACGATTTCATCGCTGTTCATGGTCTCGCTATATGCGGCTGTCCTCCTGCACCGAGGATTACAGCACGGGATGCGCCTACCTTCCATGATTGCCAATCTCCATGACATTGACGCCTGCAAGACGAGCCTTTGACTTCATATCTTCAGTACCGATTCCGCCCGGAAAGGCGACAACCAGATCCGGGTAGAATTCTGCAAGCATTTTGGCATTACGAAGTGGACCGGCAAATCTGCCGTATCGAACCCAATCGGCAGGGATAGTTATGAGCCGAATGCAGGTGCATTCGGCCCATAACTTACCAAGCATATCGGCACCGCTCGCACCACCTTGGATAACCACAGCGATAGGCGTTCCGGCGTGAATCATATCCAATGTTTCGAAAACGAGGGTGCGGTCATTGAAGTTACGGCCACCGCAAACAATGATAGAGAACGGACGTGAATTCATGGCTCAACACCATCTTTTTCTGAAAGCGTGTCACCAATGATTTGATAGACCCTCTTCCATACTTTCACTTTGCGGCGCGCATCACGCGCTTCCTGCTCTTTCAGATTATTGAACGCGAGCAATTCGCGTTCTCGGTCTTGGAGTGAGTTGAGCGCTTCCAGTGCAGCGCCGGGATTGGTGAGAAGCTGGTCCATCGTCCATTTAGGAATAGATTGTTCGCTCATAATCACCCCCGTCAAAATGGAATTTCATCATCCAGACCAGGACGTGGTTTTGGTTGCTGTTGCGATGACTTTGCGCTGCCTCCACCTCCGTTCCCGTCACCTGATGATCGTCCGTCGTAATCATCATTGTGGTTTTGACTGCTGCCGCTGCCGCTATCTGACTTCCCGCCAATCATAGTGAGCGTCCCGCCATACTGTTCAAGAACGACCTCAGTTGAATACTTTTCAACATTGGACTTGTCGGTCCATTTACGGGTCCGCATCTTACCCTCGATGAAGAGTTGGGTGCCTTTCCTGACGTAGCTTTCTGCGATTTTTGCAAGGGCCTCATTGAAAACGACGACGTTGTGCCACTCGGTTTTTTCCTTGCGCTCACCGGAATTTTTGTCGCGCCATGATTCAGAGGTAGCAATCGAAAAGCTGACAATAGACGCGCCATTTTGCGACTTGCGAACTTCAGGGTCTTTGCCGACATGGCCGATTAACTGAACTTGATTGAGTGATCCCGCCATTTTACAATCCCTTGAGTGCTGCCGCGCGCGCGGCATTAAGTTTCGACATATTCAATCCTCCAACTCTTTGACTGACTGAAGGTCTGTACGGATCTGAAGAAGGCTATGGTTCAGCCCACGCTTCAGCACATCATAAGCCGGGTCTGACGCGGTGAGGACGACATATCGGTCAGATGCATGGGCGCTTACCTTGACATCCACACGGTCCCCCATAACCATGAGCATCTTGCTCGTAGCGTTCTCTCGCTCTAGTAATTTTGCTGTGCGTCTTACATCTGTTCTAAGCACGGTATTCCCCATTAAATTACGATTGTAATGCGCTCGGATGCGCGGGTGATGGCGGTATAAAGCCAGCGATTTGCTGAATCTCGGAATGCCTTGCTCTCGTCGAAGAGGTAGACGTCACCCCACTGTGAGCCTTGAGACTTATGAGCGGTGATCGCATAGCCAAAATCAAACTCATCGCTTTGGGCTCGTTCACGCCATGGAATATCCGTTTCATTTCCGGTGAAAAACTCATAGCGAACGGCGATTTTGATTGGAGCGTCCATATCAATATCGAGTGAGGTAACACTCATCTTGACTGTACTTTCTTGGATCTTCGAGCGTTTGGCGGGTGACACTTTATTGACTTCCCACATGCTACCATTAAACATGCCCCTGTCCCGTGCATTCTTTAGGCAGATAAGCTTTTCACCGACCTCAGGGACGGGTGATGAGTGACCTTTGATTTCACGGACGCTACGATTAAACTGGCGACGAGTTTGGTTTTTACCAACAATCAATATATCCGCACTAACAACATCGCCCGTAGTAACATCACCACGAGAAACGACGCGGCTGAGGCCATATGTTCCTAGATTTATCGGATTGCCTTCACGGGCAAGCGTCGCCAAATCGATGATAGGATTTCCGCGCGCCTGACGGTGAATTTCCGTCAACATAATATCTGGCTTTGTCCCGGTGAAATAACCACCGCCTGATACCGGCGGGAGCTGACCAGGGTCACCAAGCACCAAAACAGGGACGCCAAACGATAGGATTTGCCGCCCTAATTCCTCGTCAACCATTGAGCATTCATCAATGATAAACAGTCCAACATTGTCAAATACGCTGCGATGGTGCAGCTTAAACTCCACCTCCCCGGTACCAAGATTTTTATCAGCATGAAAGATCGTCGAGTGAATGGTTGAGGCACCTTCACAACCATTTTTACGCATCACCATCGCCGCTTTACCGGTATAGGCCATATAAAGAACGTGCTGGTCGAAAAGCCCAGCGAGGTGCTTTGCAAGCACCGTCTTGCCAGTTCCGGCATACCCTGCAATGTATAAAAACGGCTTGAATTTCATGCGCTGCCACGCCGCAAACACGGCAATGGCCTCTCGCTGTTGGGGTGAGAAGATCAATGCGCACCTGCCCGCGTGGCTTTATCCGCGCCATCAAAAACAGGTTTTGTTACCGATAACCCAGAAATGCCGCCAAGGCCGCAAAAGCCAAGAACATCACCAACGACACCGCCATCAATTCTGAAGTATATGGACCAGCGCCACACAGGGCAGTTGCTACCGGAACACATAGAGTGTTCATAAATTGCGAAGTCGCGGTATTGAACTACGCCTGTCTCATTGACGCAATGCGTTTTGGTTGGGCATACCCAATTTTTAAGCGCCTCGGATTCAGTTGCCATATTCATAGCAACTCCCTCCGTTTAATCTCCATGCGCACGGTATAAGCAACGTCTTCCTTGCTCTTTTCATTTGGCATGTCCGACTTGTTCAAAACCCAATCCAGATAGTCGAGCGGGAGATCGCGAAACGACATTCCCTGCCACTTCCCGAATGGCATCTTTAACAACTGGAGCGGGTTTTCCGAAATTTCGACAAGCCGCTCCAAAGGCGAAACCTTTAAGAGATCGAGTAGAATATGGGCAGTAACCCACGTATCAGGGCCCGCACGATGCGACGGAAGAGCAAGCCCAATATTGGTCTCGTCGAGACACAGCTTGCGCTCATAGCGCACCGCTCCATTTGAGAATGATTGCAGATATGGCCAAAGCGTCTTGGCGCACTTCATAGTGCATATCCATTTGACATGCCTACTTGCCTTGATAAAATCGCGGTCAAAAAGCGCATTGTGTGCTGCGAAGTATTCGACGCCGGCATTGATAAAATCGCGAGCGAATTGAGGGGACGCCCCCTCAAAAACATCATCTTCGGTGATGTGGTGCGTCGCCATGGCCCCAAACGAGATAGGCATACCCGGATTGACCATCATGGCAGATGGTGCTTTTGATTCAATTGCCCACCCCTCATTCGGGAAGAGGCGAACGTCTGTCCAGCCAAGTTCGACAATCTCGGCAGGTTGTTCAAGGCCGGTCGTTTCGACATCGATAACTCGAACCATGGTGAGTAGGTCAGTCATGGCCTGTCAATTCTGACTATCATAGGAATCGCCTTCGAAGTGCGACCGCTGCGCTCCATCGAGTAGCTTCTCGACAAAACTTGAATCAGCACCTCGACGATCAACGTCCCCGGCAGCGGCCATTGAACGCCGCAATAATCGTGCCTTTTCCAACTTATCAATCAGCTCTTCAATGTGGGCATCCAGTGCTGGAAGCGCCGCCGAAATTGCCGCCCGCGCGGCCCCGTCCGTTGTAATCTCAATCTTCATGGCATTCATGGCTGGTCTCCATTGGTTTCTGCAACACTGTCAAAGCCGTCAAGCCATGCTTCGAGAAGCTGTTCATCATCGCGGTATTTCGGCGGTGCGGCCTTACGTCCAACACCTTCATTACGGGCCTTGACCCCGTCTGCGCGGGCAGTATCCGGCGATTCTGAAGCTTTACCTCCGCCGATAACCTCGCCGGTCTCGGCGTCATGCGCATCACCATCGTTCTGCGCCCTTACAGACGAATTTTCTGACCGCTTCGCAGAGCTACCGATAAGAGAGTCAAGTCGACCGCTGATCGACGCCGGGCGCTCAGCACGCGGCGACAAACGTTGGATCTGTTCGCCGTAAAACTCATCGTCATGGGCAATGACAGTTGCAATTTCGCGCGTTATCGGCAGCCTTTTGATAAGACGCTTCAGGACGGTCTTCTTGGCCATTTCGTCGAACCACGTAACCCACGGGCCGCTTTCAGCAGCCTTAGATGCGGCGCGCACCTTGGCTATTTCATCATTGTCCATGACCTCGACATAGAGGCCACCAGCCTTCAGCCATACGGCTGCAAAATATTTCAAAACGGGATGCTTTGATGGGGCGGCTTTTTCAAATTCAATGTGTTCACCGGCTGTATCAGTCCATGAGCGGAAAAAATCACCTTCACGAACTGCTTCAACCTTGATTTCACGAATTTCGTTTGTCTGGTGCAGCTTTTTTAGGACGCCCCGAATCATAGGCAACCACTGGACTTTTTCGATCCAGTCACTACCAGACTTAGTTTTGTAAATTACCAGCGCGCCTTCTCGCCCATCAGGAACGAGCCCATCCGTCGCTGCCTTCAAGCAGGACTCAAAGAGCGACCGCCTATCGGCTTTTAGTAATTTCGGGTTACCTGTTACCGCAACCATCACCGTCGATGTAAAATAAGCGACGCTAAGACCAGGAGGAAGAGCAGCCTCAAAAGCCTCTGCGCGTGTGGACATTTCAGTTTTGAAATCCGGCCGCTCGGCGACATCGGTTGATCTGGTGTTCATAAAAATATCCAATCAGCGAAATGTTGCGCGTGACGCTTCGAAAATCCGAACGCCTACGAGGTTGGTTTTGCCCTTCGTCATTTTGACAAAGGTGCGAACGGCTTTTTCAACGGCTGATAAATCAACGAGTTG
>JAYTVD010000021.1:0-2626 GCA_043744175.1 Phyllobacteriaceae bacterium | reverse complement strand
AAGGGTTCTGCAACGGCCTCGCCGACCGCCATACGCGGATCAAGTGAGGCATAAGGGTCTTGGAAGATCATCTGGGCCGTGCGCCGCACAGGCTTCATTTGGCTTTGGGTGAGGGTAGAAATGCTGACACCATCAATCGCAACATCGCCGGAAAACGGAATAAGGCCAAGCACAGCTTTGCCTGTGGTGGATTTACCGGAACCGCTCTCGCCGACCAAGCCCAGCGTTTTTCCCGCCAACAACTCAAATGAAATTGACTTCACAGTCGGCTTGGTATCGTCACGTTTGAACCATCCAGACTTGCCTGCATATGTTACGGTTAGGTTATCAACTTTTAAGACCGGATTATTGTTTGGCTTAACGTCAGCGGCACTCACCGGAGAGATGCGCGGCGGGAAGTCTTGGCCGTGCCGTGAACCCAGATGCAACACTGATCCGAGCAACTCCTGCGTATAGGCCTCGCGCGGCATATTGAAGATTTGCGAAGTGCTGCCTTGCTCGACGAGCTTTCCCTGTTGCATAATCAGTACACGATCAGCCATTTGCGCGACTACACCCATGTCATGAGTAATGAGCATGATGGACGTGCCAAACTCCGATTTGATTTCGCGCATCAGGTCAAGAATTTGCGCTTGCACGGTGACATCAAGTGCTGTGGTCGGTTCGTCCGCGATCATCACTTTTGGACGACATGACAGTGCCATGGCAATCATCACGCGCTGGCGCATACCGCCAGAAAGCTCGTGCGGGTATTGCGTCAACCGCCGCGCGGCCTCTGTCATTTTGACGGCGTCAAGCATGTTTTTTGCAACCACGTCAGGCGCTTGTCCACCTGCTGCGTGATGCTCACGAATGACTTCAGTCATTTGCGCGCCAATCGTCATGACTGGATTAAGCGATGTCATAGGCTCTTGAAAAATCATAGAAATATCTTTGCCGCGAATGGCCCGCATCTCGCCGTTGGACAGCGGCACGAGGTCCTTAGACCCGAGCAGAATTTTTCCCGATGAAACTTGCAATGATGCTTTTGGCAGCAGCCCCATGATTGCCAGCGAGGTCACGGATTTGCCCGAACCGCTTTCGCCGGCAATGCACAAGGTCTCGCCTTTGGTCAGATCAAAGCTGATGTTGTCTAGTACGCGGCGCAAGCCTTGAGGGGTGCGCGCATCCACACAAAGGTTGGACACGCGCAGCAGTACTGGCGCTGTTTGATCAGAATCTGTCACGCAAAAACAATCCTCGGGAAATAGAATGAAACCACCCAATTGGGCATATCGACGATCTCGCTGATCCGAAGATCACCGCATACAGAGCAGAGTAGATAGGCATCAATTGCGCTGAGGCCATGCTCTTCGCCCAGCAAATCAATCATGCGCATCAGGCTTTCGCGTGCACCCGTCATTAGGTCCGGGCCAATGCCGGTGGTAACCTCGTAACCCGCACCATCCAAATGGCGGGTCACTGGTTCAGTGGTTGTGAAGCGCGGACTCTTGAGCGTTGAACCCTTGATAACTTCAAGCGTCGCTTCAACATTCATCTGGCTTTCAATGGCCGTTCCGCACACCTCGCCGTCACCTTGGGCAGCGTGGGTGTCGCCGATTGAAAACAGTGCACCCTCGACTTCCACTGGCAAATAAAGTGTCACACCCGCGGATAAGTCACGGATATCCAGATTGCCACCAACGCGGCGTGGCGGTACAACTGGATGCAGACCTGCTTCCGCAGGCGCAACGCCAATCGTCCCTGCGAACGGTTTCAGCGGCACACGCCCGCCCGGGCCATAAAGCGATGGTGTCATGCCAACGGCATCATAATTCCACATGTGCAGAGCAGGTTCTTTGAACTGATCGGCCAACAGGCCAAATCCAGGAATATTGGCGGTCCAACCAAGACCTGACGGGATGAACTTGCGCAATGTAACCTTCAGCGCATCGCCAGGCATTGCGCCCTCGACATAAACCGGCCCGGTTACGGGGTTGATTTTGCCGAAATCGAGACTGGCCAAGGCCGCCAAGTCTGCGCCAGCGCCTATCTGGCCGCCGGATGAATCAGAACATTCGAAGTGGATCGTCTCGCCGGACTTCGCCACCAATATTGGTTCAAAATCGCGGTTCCAGCCAAAATGATGATTGGCGCCGTGAATGGTATGGGCACAAGTAACGCACATGATATTTCCTCCCAAGCTCTGCTTGCTCCCCGCCAGTTGTAGCGGGGAACAAGGAAAAGCAGACTGCTTATTTCACAAAGATCGCGTCGTAATTGATGACGCGGATAGGGTCGATGTAGATATTGCCTTCGCCGCCCATGCGTGGTGATTTGGCAACAACACGGCGCTCATTGATTACCGGAATCCAAGGCGCATCAGCCATGATATCCGTGTAAATTTTCCCCCATACTTGGGTCCGCTCATTGGCTTGAGCAGGATCAGACATGGAATCTGCTGCCGTGGCGCGGGCATCAATATCCTTGTTGCAATACCATGACCAGTTCCAGCCACCCTGAACGGCGCCGCCACAGCCCAAAATCGCACCATAGAAGGTTGACGGGTCTGGGAAATCCGCGACCCAGGCCATACCGCCGGACCAGATCATCGGCGCTTCACCTTCAGTGCCGCCAGCGGATATCA
>JAYTVD010000020.1:0-33856 GCA_043744175.1 Phyllobacteriaceae bacterium | reverse complement strand
TCACAAACAGGATTGTGAGCAAGATAAGTTTGGCCGAGAGCGAGCGCGAAGAGTTAAGGCCGGAAGCGGCGGAAGTCTCAGTCACGGGATCGGGTATGCTCAAGGTCAGGCTCCGGTTGAGGGGCCTTGTTTAGGCGCAATGAAGTGATTTGTCGTGAAAAATATTGCGGGGTTTATGCAGCATGGCGAGCGTTTATATAATCTACTCGACTTTAATTTCCACCGACGCGCATTGCGTCCACAAACGCCCTTAAGGCTGGCTTCATTTGCCGACGGGAGGGATAGTATAGATAGTTAGGCGCTACTTTCGGGCACCAATCCTCAAGCAACGAAATGAGTTTGCCGGATTTGATATGTTCGCTGGCTTGCTCTTCTAATACATAGGCAACGCCGACGCCAGACAAGGCCGCCAGCAATATGACGTTGCTATCGGTACAAGCTAAATTATGGGGTGGATCAAGTGTCACCGTCTGGTCGTTACGGGTAAAAGACCAGCGGTACAAAACCCCTGATGTGGTGAGGCGATAGGAAAGACAGCGGTGATTGCGCAAGTCGTCCGGTGTCTGCGGCGTGCCATGCAAACTTAAATATAATGGGCTCGCAACGACAGCGGTTTGCAATGGCTCGCATATCCGCACTGAAATCATATCCTTATCAACCTTGTGCGCATGGCGAATGCCAGCGTCTAAGCCCTCTCCAACGATATCGACCAACCCGTCAATGATGGATAGATCTATAACTACATCAGGGTATTCGGCGCTAAATTTGGCGAGTAGTGCCATGAAATTGCTACTGATTGCACCCCGGTGGGCGCTGATACGAATGGTTCCGGCGGGTCGGTCGCGTTGGTCGTTTAACTCTTCTAAGGCGCGGGCAACATTTTCCAATGCCGGACGAAGCGTCTTTAATAGTGCATCGCCTGCGTCAGTGGGCGCAACACTACGGGTGGTGCGATTAAGCAACCTTACGCCAAGTCTGGTCTCAAGTGCCCTAATTGTGTGGCTAATTGCAGAGGGCGAAATACCAAGCTGTAGCGCGGCTTTCGTAAAGCTTCCTGCATCAGCTATGGCAGCGAATGTTGCGACATCTGACCAGTCTTCCCGCTTCATTACTGAATCTCACTCATAAACCTTTGCTCTATTACACCACTAATCTCAATGATGCTTTGTGTCTATATGGGGTCAATCATCCACGAACGAACGGGAAATTGAAAATGGCAATCACAGACTATCGCACAATGGGACGCTCCGGATTGGTGGTTAGCCCGCACACACTTGGCACAATGACATTTGGCGTTAATCGCTGGGGCGCCGATGAAGCGACCGCGAGGGCCATCTTCAACACCTTTGTGGACGCTGGCGGCAACACGATTGATAGTGCTGATATTTATTCCGGCGGGCGCAGCGAAGAGATGGTGGGCGCGTTCATCGCAGAACGGGCATTGCGAGAGCGCATCGTGCTGGTGACAAAAAGCGGGTTTAACAGCGACCCCGGCAACCCAAACGCAGGCGGCAACGGGGCAAAGAACGTAATTGCCTCACTTGAAGGCTCGCTCAAGCGGCTTAACACTGACTATGTTGATTTGCTGATTGCCCATGCGTGGGATATCGCGACGCCGGCAGAAGAGGTGTTACAAACGTTTGGCGATTTGATACGCGCTGGCAAAATTCGCTATTTTGGACTTTCCAATGCTCCGGCTTGGTATATCGCTAAAATGGCGAGCTTGGCGGCGGCGCGTGGTGTGCCTGGGCCAATTGCCATGCAGTTGGAATATTCGCTGACCGAGCGAAATATTGAGAACGAACATATTCCGGCGGCGCAAGACCTTGGCATCGGCATTATGCCATGGAGCCCGCTCGATGGCGGCTTTCTAACGGGCAAATACAAGCGCGAGACCATTGAGGCACAAGATCCGAACGAGCGCGGCCAAGCCTTGCCGGATTCGGCGGGCGATGAAGCGGCGCAATCCAGTTCGCGCTTAAGCGGGTCCAATCCATTTGGCGGGTCAAAGTTCACCCCGCGAAATTGGGCAATATTGGAAACATTGCAGGCTGTAGCGGCTGAAACAGGACGCCCGCCTGCCCAAGTGGCGCTGGCATGGTTGGCATCTAGACAGGCAGTATCAACGACTGTGATCGGCGCCAGCAGGCCGGAGCAAATAATCGACAATATTGCTGCGCTTGAGATCAAATTGAGCGATATTCAACTACAAACGTTGGATAATGCCGGTGCGCCAGAGGCGGTATATCCCTACCCAATCGCATCGCCGATGGTAAACCGGATGATGTTTGGCGGTCGTACGGTGACACCGTGGAAGGCGTGAGCGGCGGGTAACATATCGCTAAAGGGGCACTGTGTCCCTTTAGCCAAACCCCCTCAACCACCCAATCATCTTCCGCAGTTTCGGGCTTCGCGCAAGCGGGGTGTAGAAACTCGTCGCGGCGCGTTTGCCGACTTCGGTGAGGGTCGGATAGGGCGAGACGTAGCCTGCGATGTCACGCACGCTATGTTTTTTGGATATGGCCAGTGCCCAGAGATTTATCATCTCGCCAGCGTTTGCGCCACCGATGGAGACGCCTAGTATCAAGCCCTTCGGATTGGTGATGATTTTGACGAGGCCGCTGGTTTTATGTTCGGCTTGGGCGCGGTCATTATCGGCAAAGGCCCAGCGCAGCACTTTGTAGGGCTGCTTGGTTTTGATGGCGTCCGCCTCCGACATACCCACTTGCGCCAGCTCCGGCTCGGTGTAGGTGGCCCACGGGATGATGGAGCGGTTTTCTTTCACCGGCATACGGAACAGAATCGAACGCACAACGAGGCCGGCGTGATAATTGGCCATGTGGGTGAATTGCAGCGAGCCGGAGACATCGCCAATGGCGAAGACTTTGCGGTTGGACGTTCTCATGCCTTTGTCAACCGTGATGCCGGGGCGGGTGTAGGCTATGCCTGCTTTTTCTAAATCCAAGCCACCAGTGTTGGCAACGCGGCCGACGGCGACGAGCAGCTTTGTGCCGTCAATTGAGGATTTACCCTCAGGGGTTTCAACATTCACCCGAACGCCAGTTTTGCCGCGTTTTTCGACGGAGATGACTTTTGCGCCCTCGCGCACGTCAACGCCCTCGGCGCGGATGGCTTTGAGGACGAGGCTTGAGGTTTCCGGGTCATCTTTGCCGAAAGCCTTCATGGCCTCAATGACGGTGACTTCAGCGCCTAACCTTCGGTGCGCCTGCGCCATTTCCATGCCGATAGGGCCGCCGCCAATGATGATGAGATGGGCAGCGAGGCGTTGTTCTTCGAAGATGGTTTCGTTGGTCAGATAATCGACATCGCTTAATCCCGGTATTGGCGGCACGAAGGCGGATGAGCCGGTGGCAATGACGAAGCGTCGGGCCTTGATCTGGTACTCGCCTGCCTCGACCGTGCGTCTATCAAAGAATTTCGCTGGCGCTTGGATGACCTTGACGCCGAGCGCCGAGAAGCGTTCCACGCTGTCATTGGGGGCGATTTCGGCGATGACTTGGTGGACGTGCTTCATCACGGCCTTGAAATCAACTTCCGGCTCGACGGGTTTGATGCCGAACTTCGCGCCACTGCGCATGACATGTGCCTGCTTGGCAGCGGCGATGAGCGCTTTGGAGGGTACGCAGCCATAGTTCAGGCAATCGCCACCCATTTTGCCTTTCTCAATGAGGACCACTGAGACGCCAAAGGCAGCCACAGCGGCAGCAACTGAAAGCCCGCCGGAGCCGCCGCCGATTACGCATACATCTGGTTTGAGGAGAGTTGTCATTTACGGCCCTTATACCAGCGCACAAGACTGGGAATGGCAGCGACACAGGCAAGGCCCGCGAACGCTATAGTGATTTCAGGGGTGACCAATGACTTGACCGATGGCGTTGTTCCGCTGGCAGCAGCGGCATCCAATACACTGCCGACGCCTTCGCCGAGATAGCAAAAGGCAAATGTGCCGGGCAGAATGCCGAAGAATGTGGCGATGACATAGTCGCGTGTGCGCACGTTAAACAGGGCGGGCGCAATATTGACCAGAAAGAACGGGAACACCGGCGCGAGGCGTAGTACGAACAAATAGCTCAAAGCGTCTTTGGCAAAACCATCAGCAAAGCTGGCGGCGCTGCCTTTGAGCTTGGCGCGCAAGAAGCCGCCGATGCTGGATTTTGCGGCAAGGAATAATATAGTCGCGCCGAGCGTAGCGGCGAAAGCCACCATGATGCCCGCTTGCAACCAGCCAAACAGGAACCCGCCAAAGATGGTAAGCACTGAGGCGGCAGGGAACGAGAACGCAACAGCGGCCACATAAATGACCATGAAAAGAAGGGATGAGAACAGCTTGTGATCTGCGACATAGGCCTGCAACGCGCCGCGCTGCTCGCCAAGATAGGTCAGTGACAGATAATTGTGCAGCCCGAACGCATAGCCAAGCGCCAGCCCGCCTGCAAGAATTACAAGCGGCAAGCAGCGCAGTGCGAGCGAACGTTGTTCGACCGTGCAAGGCGTTTCCAAAGGCTCTATTTTTTCTGCTGCCATTGTCATATCAATTCATCGAATGCTCAATAATTCCAGTATTTTCTGGTGGTCTAGTTTTGCTGTATAATCCATGCACCGAATGTGGGGACGTAACAACATGAATCCAGCCGCCTCACCGCCTGTTGTCGGGAGCCCTAAAACGCCTCACCAAAGCGTGATTTTCAGGTGAAACCTTCAACTTTTGCGAATTGACTCTTGTCGCAGTTCTTCATATACACCGCGCGACGCTCGGATTCCCCATCCGGTGTGCAATGTTTATTGCGCATTTGCTGGGTGTCCCTGTTAAAAAACAGATCCAAGAAGGGCCGCACGCCGCGGTAGATAAATAACATGAAGCGCACTTACCAACCATCCAAGCTTGTTCGCAAGCGCCGCCACGGCTTCCGTGCGCGTATGTCCACCGTAGGTGGACGCAAAGTTATCGCAGCCCGCCGTTCAAGCGGTCGTGCGAAGCTGTCGGCTTAAGAATTATATTACCGGCCAAGGTGCAAACTTATGGCAGGTGAAACCATATCTACTTTAACGGGCCGCTTGAAAAAGCGGTCCGAATTTTTATATGCGCGTGGTGGAAAGAAGCTGCGCGGACCGAACTTTTTGATCGAAACCATCAAACGTGACGATGAAAAGCCGGAAGCGCGGGTAGGATTTACAGTTTCAAAGAAGTGCGGCAACGCCCCACAGCGAAATCGCATCAAAAGGCGGTTGCGCGAGGCGGTTCGCCTGCATGTTGGCATCGACATGGCGCCGGGTAATGACTATGTAATCGTCGCCAGAGCTGAAGTGATTGGACTTCCCTTCCAAAAACTCGTTACGGACTTAAAACGGCGCATCAAATCTCAAGCGCTTGAAACGGATTGAATACATGCAGCAAAATCGCAATTTTTATGTGACCATCGCTCTATCGGTGCTGATCTTGATGGTCTGGCAAATTTTCTACATGAACCCGAAGATCAAGCAACAGCAAGAGCAGGCCCGTATTGAGGCAACCCGCGTTGCCAGCGAAACGACCAAGACCACTGCGGCTGGCGGCGACATCAAAGCTCCGGCGACCGGCACGGAAGCTGCTCCAGCGGCGGGTGTGACCCTTGATGATGCGCTGAAACAGGGCGCGCGCGTGTTGATTGATACGCCAGCACTCAAAGGTTCGATCAACCTCGTTGGTGCGCGTTTTGATGATGTGGTGCTGAAGAATTACCACGAGACGGTGGACAAAACATCGCCGAGCATTCAGTTGCTGGCACCATCGCCGGTGCATAATGGCTATTTTGCCGAACTTGGCTTTGCTGGTGATGCCGATGTTGGCACGCTGCCGGGCGCTGATACCGTTTGGACAGTTTCAGGCAACACCACTTTGACGCCGACCGCGCCGGTGACACTGACCTTTACCAATGACAAGGGCCTGACATTCAAGCGCACCATTGCTGTTGATAGCCTTTACATGTTCACTATTGACGACAGCGTGACCAATGGAAGCGCGGCGCCCGTTTCGCTGGCGTCCTATGGCCGCGTCGTGCGCTATGAGAAGCCATCTGTGGCAGCAACATATGTGCTACATGAAGGCGCGATTGGTTATGATGATACCAATCATTTGCAAGAATATAAGTTTGCGGCTTTGGAAAAAGACAAGGAAGTGACGCCGGAGAAAGCCTCGACTGGCTGGCTGGGCATTACCGACAAATATTGGGCAGCAGCGCTTATTCCCACGCAGAAAGTGCCACATCAGACAAAATACTCCTACTTCGCCGAAGGCCGCCCGCGCTATCAGGTGGACTATCTGACGGATGCTATCTCACTGGCTCCCGGCGAAACTCAAACGACTGAGGCTCAGCTCTTTGCCGGCGCTAAGGATGTGAACGTCATCAACGCGTACCGCGATGATCTCAAGATCACCAATTTCGACCGCATGATTGACTGGGGTTGGTTCTGGTATCTCACCAAGCCAATGTTCTGGCTGATGGATCATTTGTTCAAACTGCTCGGCAATTTCGGTTTAGCCATTTTGGCAACGACGGTTATCGTTAAAGCGATCTTCTTCCCGCTGGCTAACAAGTCGTATGTGTCGATGGCGCATATGAAAACAGCACAGCCGAAGATGGCGGAAATCAAAGAAAAATATGCTGATGATAAAGCCAAGCAGCAGCAGGCGATGATGGAATTGTACAAGACCGAAAAGATCAATCCGATTGCGGGTTGCTGGCCGGTGCTGTTGCAAATTCCGGTATTCTTCTCGCTCTATAAGGTCATCTATGTGACCATTGAAATGCGCCATGCGCCATTCTTTGGCTGGATTCATGACCTTTCCGCGCCGGACCCGACATCACTGTTTAACCTGTTTGGCCTGCTGCCATTTGGCGTTCCTCATGCGCTGGCAATCGGCGTTTGGCCTCTATTGATGGGCATCACCATGTTCCTGCAAATGCGCATGAACCCGACGCCGCCAGATCCGACACAGGCGATGATGTTTACGTGGATGCCGGTAATGTTCACATTCATGATGGCAGCGTTTCCTGCTGGTCTCATCATCTATTGGGCATGGAACAACCTGCTTTCGATTATCCAGCAAGGCATCATCATGAAACGCCAAGGCGCGAAGATTGAGCTTTGGGATAATCTGGTGAAGCTGTTCAAGAAAGAGCCAGCAGCGAGTTGAAACGATTAAGATTCGAACTTTAAGAAGCCCCGCGCTTGCGGGGCTTTTTTATTGACCGTGTTAAGGCTAGACAGACTTATGAGTGAAATTTCCGAACATATATTGAGCCCCGAAGACATCCGCCTGTTTGCGCGGCCTTGGATATTTATCAAGGGTGTGCCTTCGATGAAGTTTCTGCCACCTGAAGGGCCGCCGGAGATTGCGTTTGCGGGGCGCTCGAATGTGGGCAAATCATCGCTTATCAACGCGCTGACAGGGCAAAGCGGGCTGGCGCGCACTTCCAATACGCCGGGCCGGACGCAGGAGCTTAACTTCTTTGTGCCCGATGGATTTGAAGGCACGATGGAGGATTTGCCGCCGATGACGCTGGTGGACATGCCGGGCTATGGCTACGCCGAAGCGCCGAAGGACCAAGTGGATAAGTGGACCCGACTGGTGTTCTCGTACCTGCGCGGGCGCGTGTCATTGAAGCGTGTGTTTGTGCTGATTGATGCCCGTCACGGGATTAAGAAGAACGACGAAGACGTGCTGACGCTTTTGGATAAGGCGGCGGTGTCTTATCAAATTGTGTTGACGAAATCAGACAAGCTGCACGATGCCCAAATTGCGCCGCTGGTCGCGGCGACTTTGGAAAAGCTCAAAAAGCGCGCAGCGGCCTATCCGGATGTGATTGTCACCTCATCTGAAAAGCGGCTTGGTATTGAGCGATTGCATGCTGCAATTTTCAAGGCGATTGATTTTACACCCGTGGCATCGCTAGAGGCAGAGTAAAGCTAACCTCCAGTCCGCCAAGGTCTGACCTCTTGAACTGAAGCTGCGACCCGTAGGCCTCCAAAATATCGGTAACGAGGCTAAGGCCAAGGCCCGCACCACCCTTCGAGCTATCGAGGCGCACGCCGCGCGTGGTGAGTTGGTCTAGCCTATCTTCGGAAACGCCAGGGCCATCGTCGGCGATTGTGACCAGAATGGCGGGGCCGCTGATGGTGGTTTCCACCATGATATGAGACTTGGCTGCGCGGGCGGCGTTTTCCAGCAAATTGCCCATAATATCATTGAGATCATCGCCGTCTATGGCAACCAGCGCATCCACGGCCGCACGGTTTTCAAAGCGTTTGTGTTCGCCCTGTGGCGTGCGCATCAAGGTGCGGATGATGGCTGTTGCGGACTTGGACACGGAGACCGGTCGATGGTGCGAGCGGGCATTGCGCAGGCGCGAGCGGGCAAGTTCGCGCTCAACAATCTGGCGCATACGCTGCGCGATTTCTTCGATGTCATTGGCAACTGCATTTTGCTTGGCAGCGCGAAGGCGCACGACATCGCTGGTCAGCGCGGTGAGCGGTGTCTTCAGCCCATGGGCCAAATCTGCGGCGCGATCACGGGCGCGTAGAATGAGATTTTCCTGCGCGCCGAGCAGCAGGTTTACCTCCGTTACCAGCGGTTTGATTTCGGTTGGCACATCGTCTGAAAGCCGCGTGGACTGGCCGGCGCGGATTGACTTAACGCCCTCGCTGACGCTGGCAAAGGGCGCAAGGCCTGACGTTACCTGCCACCACAAGCCGGCAAGCAGCAAGGCACCGAGCACGATGATGGCTGGAACCAAATCATAGCCGAAGCCAGTTTTAAGGGCCTCCAACTCACTGGTATTGATGGCGACTGAGATTGTCACCGGACGGTCGCTTTTCTTATCATTCAAAATGATGCTGCGCTGGTGGACCAATGTTGGCACGGCATCCGGGCCGAGACCATGAAACGATAGCGCCTGCACTGAGGCGGGGCCGGTATTGCTGAGCGCCAATTCTGAATCCCACAGCGACACAGAGCGCAGCTTTACATCGCGGGCGACATCGGTGATTTGCCAATAGAGCCCGCCAAATACTTTTTCAAAGCGAGGGTCGCCGGGCTCGGCATCAAGAAAGAGTTTGCCATCGGAATCAAAACGCAAATTGCCGGCGAGCTGCACAATTTGTGTATCCAATTGCTGGCCAATACTGCGCTCAACATGGCGGCCGAACAGGGCCACAAGGCCAATGGCCGATAGCACCATGGCAATCGTCACGGCAACGGCGGCCAGCGCTAAAAGGCGAAGGCGCAGCGATTGCAGCTTAAATCTCAATTGGTTGCCCCCACAAACACGTAGCCAAAGCCGCGACGGGTTTCGATGAGGCCAGCGCCAATTTTCTTGCGAACCCGCCCCACCAGCACTTCAACGGCGTTGGATTCGCGCTCATAATGGTCTGCCTGCAATTGCTCGGCCAGCTCCTGCTGGGTGACGACCCGCCCCGCATTGTGCATGAGATAGGCGACCAAACGAAACTCTTGCGGCGACAGCGAGATTGGGGTTCCAGTCTTGGTAACTTTCATATTTTTTTGATCAAGCTGCAATTCGCCGACACTAATTTGCGCTTTGGCGTGGCCATTGCTGCGCCGGATGATGGCCCGCAGCCGCGCCAGCACCTCTTCAACTTCAAAGGGTTTGGCAAGATAATCATCAGCCCCGCTATCAATGCCATCGACCCGCTCAGTCCAGGAGCCGCGGGCAGTGAGCACAAGAATGGGGAATGTACGGCCGTTGGCACGCCATTTCTTCAAAATCGAAAGCCCGTCCATCGTGGGCAGGCCGAGGTCTAAGATCACACCAGTATAATCTTCAGTGTCACCCCTGAACCACGCTTCTTCGCCATCGCGTTCAATTTCGACAATGAAGCCATTGGTTTCAAGTGCGGATTTGACCATTTCACCGATGCGGCGATCATCTTCAACGAGTAAGATTTTCACTCACTCGTCTCCGTCGTCTTTGAGAATTGTGCCGGTGCGGGCATCGACCAAAAGTTCCTCGCGACGGCCTCGCTTGTCGAGGAAATAGATCTCGTAGGCGGGAACATCGCCGATACGCTCAAATTTCGTCTCAATGATTTCACCGGGAATATCATCGGCAACAACGCCTAGAATCTGCACCAAAGTCAAAAATTCGCCGGTACGTGTGCCTTTGTACACTTCTTCAGCGCGCTCGTGCTCTTCGCTTTTGTCATGCGAATCCTCCGCTAGCGCCAGGGGCGCGAGGGGTAAGATAGCCAAAACTATTACTAAAACACGAAACATAGGGCCTTATGTACCAATTGATATGACAATAAGCTGACAACGGCTTATGTCATAATAATGGTATCGAAGCTATCAGGCAGCATCCGGCTTAAACGTCAGTGCCACGCCATCCAAGCAATGGCGCATACCTGTGGGCTGCGGGCCGTCATCGAATACATGACCAAAATGACCGCCGCAGCGGCGGCAATGGATTTCGCTGCGTGTCATAAACAGCGTATTGTCTTCTTGGTTGCCAATCGCATTGGGAAGCGATTCATAGAAACTTGGCCAGCCCGTGCCGCTGTCAAATTTGGCGTAGGAGCCGTAGACAGGCAGATCACAGCCCGCACAATGGAAATTGCCTTTGCGATGCTCATCCAGCAAAGGGCTGCTAAAGGGCCGCTCTGTGCCTTCTTCGCGTAACACGGAATATTGTTCGGGGCTCAAAATCTTGCGCCATTCGGCTTCGGTCTTTTCGACCTCAAACTTGCCGGTCGCGGCAATGGCCGAACTCTTAATGCCGAACTTGCCACTAATGACGACGGGCACGATGACCGCGCCAGCGACCAGAAATGTTGTGTTCAAAAACATACGACGGTTCATGTGCATCACCTTTTCATATTTGATTGCCCGCAGCGGGGTGGCTGCGGACAATCTGGTGGAAAGCCAAGCGTTTGTGCTATCTTGGAGGTATATTACTTGGCATGGCCTTCAACCGGAAATCACGAATTCGCGAATTCCTCGTTGGCTGTCCTTACTTAGGCAACAGAACCTTGTCGATGACGTGGATAACGCCGTTTGACTGTTCAACGTCCGCGATCGTCACGTTGGCAACGCCGCCTGTTTCGTCTGTCACAGTTACCTTGTCACCGTCCATCTTGAGGGTTAGCTCACAGCCGCCAACGGTCTTCACCTTGTGTGCGCCTCCATCGTCCTTAATCATGCCCATTACAGCTGCGGCCATCGCCTTGGCTGGTACAACATGGCAGGTCAAAACCTTAACGAGCATATCTTTGCTTTCAGGCTTCAACAATGTGTCAACTGTGCCGGCTGGCAGTGCAGCAAAGGCTTCGTTTGTTGGGGCAAATACTGTGAACGGGCCTGCACCCTGCAATGTTTCTACAAGACCGGCAGCCTTAACGGCGGCAACCAATGTTGTGTGATCCTTGGAGTTTACGGCATTTTCGATGATGTTCTTAGTAGCCAACATTTCGCTGCCGCCAACCATAGGGTTAGCTGCGTAGGCAAAGCTGCCGAATGCTAGTGTGGCTGCGACCGTCGAAAGGATGAGTGATTTCTTGAACATTTGGGTAGCTCCTCGTTTGAAAAATTCGTTTTATCCACTGGGGACATAAGCGAAACGGGAAGGGCCGGATTTAAGTTTCAAGAAAAGTGAAAAAAGATTTCGCGTTGGCGCGGACGATAGTGGGCCGGCATTTCAATTCACTTTTATCTTCACAATTTCGAGTCTTTTTACTACGTGCTATCGCTAATATTTCAACCATTGATACGCCATATGTAGAGCTATCTAATAAAAAGGTGGTGCTAATCTTGGCTAGGCAATCGAAACTTCGTTCCGCTGCACTTTACTCTAGCATTGCCCTTGCGGCGATTGCGGCAATTCCCGTGGCAGGATTGATTGGCGCGAGCCACGCTTATGCCCTTGAAGCTAGTGCTGGCGATATGAAACTGGCGGCTAAACTTGCCAAGGACGGTGATGCGGCATTCACCTCGCGAAACTACGTGCTCGCGGCAGATAGTTATGCCAAAGCTGCCGCAGCGCTGGACACGTCGGCCGCACAACAGGAACTTAAGCAATTTTACTTGCAATCCGAGGCGGAGGCGCTGTTCCAGCAAGGCGATGAGCTTGGGGACAACGCTGCACTAATAAAGGCCATTGAACGCCAAACCAGTTTGCTCAGCTTGTTAGATCGCGTGAAGTCGCCTCTGAATTTTGCCAATGTTCAGAATGATCTCGCCAACTCAATGGCCGTATTGGGGGCAAGGGAAGGTGAGGCTGACAGGTTGAAACAGGCAATCGCCACCTATGAAGATGTGATGGCGCTGCGCAATCGCGAAACCGCGCCGCTGGATTGGGCGCGCACCCAAAATGATATGGGTGTGGCAAAGCTGATGCTGGGCGAGCGTGCAGGCGACAATGCCCTTTTAAGCGAAGCAATCGAAATATTCCGCACAACTGCGGATGTTTATGGCCGCAGCAAAGCAGCGACTGAATGGGCACAATCGAGAAGCAACCTTGGCCATGTTCTACAAACACTTGGACAACGCAACAGCGATTTGGAAATGCTCACGGAGGCGGTCGATGTGTTAGACGACGCAATGAATGTGCTTACCCGAGAGAGGATGCCAAAGGCGTGGGCGGAGAGCCAGCTCTATATGGCAAATGCCAAGCGGGAGCTTGGTGGGCGGTTGGGTGATGAGTCCCTTCTACTCACATCGCTGCATCTTTACACCGACGCGTTAGAAGTGCGCACCCAAGAAAAATATCCACTGGACTGGGCGCAAACCAAACTAGATTTGGGCAATGCGCAGCTTTATATTGGACAGCGGCAAGATGGCCTCATGTATCTGTCATCGGCGGTGGATTCTTATCGAGATTCGTTAAAGGAACGGAGCCCCGAGCGCGCACCACTGCAATGGGGTATGTCGCAGAATAATCTCGGCGCAGCGCTCGGTGTCATTGCGTTGCGTGAAACAACATCAAGCAACCTTCGCGGTGCCATTGCTGCTTATCGCGCGGCAGTCAGTCAAATGACGCGCGAACGCGATCCCTTTAACTGGGCGATGGCAGAGAGGAACATCGGTGCCAACCTTTTGACACTGTGGCGGCGGGAAAGGCCAAAGCGCCAGAAGGATTTTGAAAGTGCCAATGCGGCATTGATGGAACAGCAAGCCACTGCGACGGTGCCTGCCACCCTCGCAGATCATGAAAAGGCGATCAGGGATATTGTTGATAAACAACAAGGCGTCCAAATACTTGATGAGGCGATTGCTGCGCTTGAGGACGCAGGCAAAGTATATACAAAAGAACTATGGACATCAGATTGGGCAACAACGCAAACATTTCTCGTCGATGCGCTCACGGTAAATGCATTTACCGGCCCTGATTGGATTAACAAAGGGACAGCTCAACACTTGAGAGCTATTGCAATCTGCAAGGAGCTTCAAAGCGTATATTTGCCGACAGTTGATCCAGTCTTTTGGGGGCAGGAGCAACGCAGAATTGGCGCGAGTCAGTTTGCAATTGGCAATATTCGCGAGGACAAGGCCTTCTTAAAAGACTCAACGAACACCCTTCGGGAGGCTCAAGTCTTTCAAATTGCCCATCAAGACCTCAAAGGTTGGATTTCAACTCTGTCATTACTCTTTGAGGCACTCGATAAACTCGGCGACAAAGAAACTGACGTCGGTAGCTATTTGGAGGCTGTCTCTGTCATCGATAAATTATTGCTAGAGCAAACTGCCGAAACTGATCCTGAAACGAACGGCTGGCTGCAATCTCGCAAAACCGAAATCTTAGCGAAGATAAAACAGCGGAACGGTTGAATTCGTTTAATTCATCGGCAACAGCACATGGTCGATCATTTCTAACATGCCGTTGGATTGCATGACATCGGCATCGGTAATTTGCGACGTCTGTCCGGTTTGATCTGCAATCGTGAGATGGCCATTGGCTTTCGTGAGAATGAGCGTGCAGCCGCCGAGTGTTTGTAATTGCAGCGGCGTGCCCTCCTCTACAATATCCAGCAGGCGCTTACCCGCATGCGGCGGATTGATGACCAAATGGCAGGCCAGCAGTTTGGCCATTTCATCACGGTTGATATGAAGGAATACGCGTGAGGCGACTTGTTCCGGCAGAGTGGCAAACGCTGCGTTATCCGGCGCAAACAAGGTGTATGAGCCTGGCTTCATTAACGGCTGTTCGAGGTGCACGGATTTTATCGCCGTCGTCAGGATGCTGAAATCGTGGGAATTGAGCAGGCTCGATATCATCACATTGGACGGGTAGATCATCGCATTTTTGACCAGGCGAATTTCATCAGCTCCGGCTTGAGAGCAGAAGGCGAGAGCGTATATGCAAAGCGCGGCGCGAGTCAATTTCATGCACGAACCTCGTAAGGTTTCTTGCTACGCACAAAGACTACGCCGACTTTGAATAAATGCCAGTCACATTTTTGAAAGCGCTAAATCGACTTGGTAACGCCAACGGCAATGACCGGTCCGGTCGCTGAGCCTGTTGGCGAGCCGCCGATGGGTTCAACAGAAACCGCGAACGCATCGCCTGCATTGATCTTGGCGATATATTCGGGCTTCACTTTTAGAACCACCTCGTCCTTGTCGGGTATTACGCCCATGGACTGCGGCTTGCCGCCATCATCGACCAGCCATAGTTCATAGTCGCGGTCTGCGCCCTTATCGGACTTGACTTTGGAAATACGAATTTCATCTGACCCCTGCTGGTAGAGCGCCACGAATTTCACCTCATTGGTGTCGGGAGCCTGCATGGGCGCAATGATTTGCGCGGCGGCCACGACTACCGGCTCTTTTGGAGCCATGAATTTGGGCACGATAGCGATGGCCGCCAGCACCAACGCGCCAACAGTCAAACCGCGCCAGAAGGCGAGGCTTTGCCACAGGCTGAAGCCTTGCTTTGCCCCGGTTCCGAACAACCGCGCATCCAGCGCCGACTTAATGGCTGGCGGCGGCGATATTGTGGCGTAGTCATCGTTCAGCGGCTCGAGACGTGCTTCCCAATCGGACACCAGCCGTGCAAAACCGCGCTCGTTACTCATGCGTTTGGTCACGGCATCGCGCTCTGCGCTTGGCAATACGCCCAGCACATATTCAGCGGCGAGGAGATCATCGCCGCCGTCTGGCAGTAACCCTTCATCCATCGCGCTCATTGATCCAAACACTCTCTTAATTTCAAAAGGCTGCGGCGCAGCCATGTTCGCATTGTGTTAAGCGGCACGTTAAACCGCGCCGCTAGTTCTTCATAAGAGCTGCCCTCAACATAGGCCGCCCGTACAGCAGTGGCCTTATCGGCATCCAGCTGTTTCATGCAATTATCAATCCGCCGGCTTTCGCCCGCGTTAACGGCGCTTTTCTCTGGATCAGGACCAGTGTCCGCCACATCAAACGCATCCTCAATCGGCACTGTCGGCTTGCGCCGCGCACGAATGCGGTCAATCGCGTGATTGCGTGCAATGGCACACAGCCAGCTAAAAGCGGAGGCTTCGCTCTGGGCAAAGCGGTCCGCCCGACCCCAGATTTTGACAAATACTTCCTGCAACGCATCTTCCGCTTCGCTCCGTTCATTGAGTAAACGAAGGCAGACGCCAAATAGTTTCGGCGCTGCGGTGGCGTACAGGCGGTCGAACGCGGCGCGGTCCTTCAGCGCAATACGACTTAGAAGCTGGGCTATTTCATCTGCCATGCGGCGGACCTGATATGCGGCGGTGTTTCATGAGCGTAACCTTGCCGCTTTGGGCCAGAAAATCAAGTGTGGCGGATGGCGCCGCCGTTTTCTTCTTCTGACAATTCCGTGAGGTAGTCCACATTGTGCGCAATAACCTGTTCGCCATCGAGCAACACCACGCCATAGCCCGGCGCTTCGCGTGTGCCGAGCGCGGTGTCATTGGTGTCCAAATCAAACGGCAGTTGGTCGCATGTGCTCTTGAACACGGTTGCCATGATGCCTTTCCAGCCAACGCTGAAGAAGCGATGGATGTGGCCCATGCCGAGGAAACGGACATTGCGGCCCGCCAGTGCTTGCTCAAAGCGCGGCGTATCGAGCAGGCGGATTTGGTCCATGCCTGAAAAGCGAGAGACGAACGGGTGATGGTGCATGAACAGAGCGATTTTTTTCTCGCCAGATGAATCCATCGCGTCAGTCAAAAAAGCGAGCCGTTTGGTGCAAAGCTGGCCAGCACCATGGCGCGAATCCGGCAGGCGCGGGTCATTGACTGAGTCGATCCCAATAACGCGCCAGTCGTCAAAGTCTTGGGACCACTGCACAAAGCCGTTCGTGTCCCTTTCCGCATCAGGGAAAATTTCCTGAAAATGCGTGCGCTTATCGTGATTGCCGATTAGCAGCTTGTAGGGAAGTTTCAACTTGGCAATTTCAGCCTTGAAAATCTCATAGGCCTTGATCTCACCGTGATGGGTGAGATCGCCTGTGAAGATGACCAAATCCGCTTCGGCCTGCGTGCGGTTGATATGGGCAATGGCTTGGCGTAGCCGCTCAAGCGGATTGATGCCGATGATATTGCCGTCATTGTGGAGGATGTGGATGTCAGTGAGGATGATGAGTTTGGTGAATTTGGACATGTGAGGCTCTGGTGAATTTTATAGGCAATCGTGACATGGATAATGAGCGATTGTCATGACAATTTTATCAATGAGATATAGAGCCAATACTGATGAATTACCCTGCCAAATTTCATAATTTTACACCACAAAAAAACGCTTACACTTTTGCTAAACTTGTTTTAGAGCGACTTTGCTCTAAGAATTCAGGATTGCTTCAATGACCTCAGCACCGACACCACAAGAAGGCGAATTGCAGGCGCGGCTTTTGTCCGAGGCGTTGCCGTATATGCAGCGTTATGAGGATAAGACGATTGTCGTAAAATATGGCGGTCATGCCATGGGCGATATTTCGCTAGGTCGTGCGTTTGCGCGCGACATCGCGCTGCTCAAGCAATCCGGCATTGACCCTATCGTGGTGCATGGCGGCGGGCCGCAAATTGGTGCGATGCTGGCCAAGATGGGCATTGAATCTAAGTTTGAGGGCGGTCTTCGTGTGACGGACCAGAAGACGGTTGAGATTGTCGAGATGGTGCTGGCTGGCTCCATCAATAAGGAAATCGTTGCACTGATTAACGCCGAGGGCGAATGGGCGATTGGTCTGTGCGGCAAAGACGGCAACATGGTTTTTGCCGAAAAGGCGCGCAAGACAATCAAAGATCCGGACTCAAACATTGAGCGCGTGCTGGACCTTGGCTTTGTGGGTGAGCCGGTAGAAGTGGACCGCAAGCTGCTGGACCTTTTGGCACATTCGGAAATGATTCCGGTGATTGCCCCTGTCGCACCGGGGCGGGATGGACACACTTACAATGTCAATGCCGATACATTTGCTGGCGCTATTGCAGGTGCTGTAAAGGCCGCGCGACTGTTGTTTCTCACCGATGTGCCAGGCGTTTTGGACAAGGACAAGAACCTAATCAAAGAATTGTCGGTATCAGAAGCCCGTAAGCTGATTGCTGACGGGACTATCTCAGGCGGCATGATTCCCAAGGTCGAAACCTGCATTGAAGCGCTACAGCGCGGTGTTGAAGGCGTTGTTATTTTGAACGGCAAGACGCCGCATGTTGTGCTGTTGGAATTGCTGACCGAGCATGGCGCGGGTACGCTGATTGTGCCGTAGGGCACGGCTTAGCGGAACAACACCAGCACTACTATACCTGCCGCCACCAGCGAGCAGCCGATGGCTTCGAGACGGTTGATTTTCTCACGGAAGAAAAACACTGTTGTGGCGAATGTGAAGATGAGCTCGACTTGCGCCAGCGCCTTAACGATGGCGGCGTTTTGCAGCGTCATGGCAGTGAACCAGCCGAACGAAGCGGTTGCGCCCGCCATGCCGACTATGAGCGAGGGCCGCCAAGCTTTGCGGATCAGTGCGAATTGCTCAGGCTCGCGCAGCAACATCCAGCACAGCATTGAGACTGTTTGAATTGTGATTGCGAACAGAAGCGTTACCGCACCCTGCATGATGAAATTCGGACCAGCCAATGCGAGCGATGCGGCGCGATAAGACACAGCTGAAAAACCAAAGCCCGCGCCTGAAATAAGGCCGAGCACTGCAATGGGCTGTCCGAGCGACGTAATAAGCGCGGAAGGCGTGAACTTATCACGGGCGACGGAGATGAGCATCACGCCCATCATGCTGATGGCGATGGCGGCGATGGCAGATCCGCCGATGGTTTCACCAAGAAATATCAGGCCAAACAGGGCTGCCAATACGGGCTCAGTGCGCGAATAGGCGGTGCCGACGGCGAAATTACGGAATGAGAACAGATGGATGAGTGTGAACGTCGCGCCGATTTGGCTCAGCGCGCCGACGAAGACCCATATCAAGAAGCGCGCGCTCAATTCGGGGAACGTGTAGCCGACAAAATAATGCAACATGGCGACCAAAATATAGACAAATGGCAGGCCAAACCCGAAGCGCACAAATGTTGCGCCAGTGGTTCCCATACGGCCTTTCAGATATTTTTGTAGCGATGAGCGGATGTTCTGCAAAAAAGCAGCAACGATGGTGATGGGAATCCAGAGTGGCAAGATTTTTCCTGACGAGGATGTAGGTTGGAGCGGCTACGCTTTTAACACTTTGCCCAAGTGATCGCCCAAGCGCAATGCAAATGCGACAATTGAAGTGGTCGGGTTGCACTGGCCAGAAGTGGTAAATATTGACGATCCGCCGACATAGAGATTGTCCATGCCGTGAACCTTACAGTTGGCATCGACCACGGATTTGGTCACGTCTGTGCCCATGCGGGTGCCGCCCATGTGGTGATACCCCACTTGCTCGCCTTTCTGCGGATAATCCTGACCATTAAGAACCCAGTCTTCAATGCGCACGCGGCCAAGGTTTTTTTCTGCCAACATTTCGCCGAATAACTTCATGGATTCCAACAGTGTGCGATGCTCTAGTTCGCCTTTTTTCCAGTGCAGATTGATGCGCGGCACACCTGCTTCGTCGCGATCTGTGGCCGAGAGCTCAATGTAGTTTGTGGGCGTCGGGGCTTGCTCCCAGCCGATGACAAGTTGCGCGGCGCAGCGCAAATGTTGGTCGAGACCTGTCGCTATCCATTCTGCCGTTTCCGGCGCAACGCAAGCCAAATCTGCAATGGTGCCCTTGATGCCCGGATAGGGTTGTTCGACAAGGCGAATGCCGAAGTTCAAGATTTTTCGCTCGTTTATCGCTTCAATGGTAGGAGAAAAGAATGCTTCGCCGGTGGCATCATGCTCGAAAAAGCTATGATCAAACAAAATTGCGTCGCCACCTTCAAACTGCGGGTGTTCCATCCAATAGCGACCCAGCGCATCAGCGTGCGGAACGACACCATTGTTGGACTTGGCATTGGACCAGAGTAGCAGGCGAGAGTTTTCTAAACCGCCAGTGGATACGACATAGGTTCCGGCCGTGAAATCTCCGGCATCCTTACCGTTCGACCAGAGCTTTGCGCCGGTGGCTTTCTTGCCGTCGCCTTTTAGCTCGGTCACATAGGTATTGAGTACCAATGCAATGTTTTCGCTTTTCTCAAACTCGTCGCGAAACTTTTGGCCAAAGCGGATAGC
Organism: Phyllobacteriaceae bacterium; assembly: GCA_043744175.1. Classification (GTDB taxonomy): domain Bacteria; phylum Pseudomonadota; class Alphaproteobacteria; order Rhizobiales; family Rhizobiaceae; genus JANMEX01. The sequence goes on along the minus strand of JAYTVD010000020.1, from coordinate 14,199 downwards.
GGGGCTTTTGATGAGTTGAACCCAGCGGATTTTACTCGACTCTGGCCTGTCTGGTACAAAGGGAACCAACTCTAGTATTTCGTGCACCTTATCAAGATAGGGCTCAATGTCCGCCCGCGTAATCGGCCAGCCACTATCGGGCACATGGGCTTTCGGCTCAAAGTCCAAGGCATCGAGAACGCGGCACCAGCCTGCCCAGTGGTTAGACGAGCCGCCGAAGAAACGCAGCCGTGCAGCATCTAAGTCGAAATAGAAATCGCCCGTGGTTTTGCCCTTGTAGAACTCTTGGCTTTTGTCGGAAAACTCTAGGCCACCGGCTTCGAATATCACTGACTTTAGACCCGCTGCGCTCAGTTCGCGGGCAATAGTAACGCCCGCCGGCCCAGCGCCCGTTATGCAAACATCGGCGGAATGGCCAGAGGCACGGTATTCATCAACGCTGTTGTAGATCATGCCACTTCACTCGCTTTGAGTACCCAGCCATTGACGATGACATAGTCATCTTTGGTGCTAGGCTTTTGCGCGGACTTTGGGAAAAGTGCCAGACCAATAACGAGCAGCGATGCTGAACTTACAAAATCTCGCCGCGTCAGCTTCATGTCAGTTGTCATAAAATTCGCCTTATTATTCAACGAATGTAAAACACAAAACGGTTGCGTTTTGATGAATTACGGCGTGTCAGAAATCAGTTTGATTGCTGCAAATATTAGAAATTCGGGGTTCATCGTGTCAATAATTCATGGCATAAGCGGGGCATGACCAAATCAAATCCTCCTGCCCACGTCGATTTTGACCATGTGAACACGTGGGTTTTCGACCTCGACAACACGCTTTACCCACATCATTCCAATTTATTTTCGCAAATTGACGTGAAGATGACGAGTTATGTTTCGCAGCTTTTGAAGCTACCGCGCGACGAGGCCCGCGCGTTACAAAAGAAGTTTTATCTTGAACACGGCACAACACTAAAAGGGCTGATGATCCATCATAAAATTGATCCGGATGATTTTTTGGAGCAGGTCCACGACATTGATTACACGTGGCTGAAGCCTGATTTGCTGCTCGGCGAGGCCATTCGCGCGCTGCCTGGGCAGAAATTTATTTTTACCAACGGCAATCGCAAGCACGCCGAGCGGGCGGCGGCGCAGCTTGGTATATTGGATCACTTCGAAGATGTGTTTGATATTGTGGCCGCGGATTTGGTGCCCAAGCCTGCGCGGGAGACCTACGATAAATTTATCTCCAAACATGGAGTGAACGGACATCAGGCTGCAATGTTTGAAGATCTGACGCGCAACCTTGTTGAGGCAAAAGCACTTGGCATGAAGACAGTGCTGATATTGCCGCATAATTTTGAGGCCAGCTTTGTGGAAGCATGGGAGCATGATGGCCAAAACGGTGACCATATCGATCACAAGACAGATGATTTGGCGGGATTTTTGACGAGCCTGATCCTAAAGGCCTGAAACAAAAACACCGGCTTTGCGCCGGTGTTTTTGTATTTGGGAACGTTCTACGTTATCAGAAAGCGCCGCCTACGATCGCAACACCAGCAAGCGCGGCAACACCGCCGCCGAGGCGCGCAGCCAGTTTGCCGTATTTTCCAGCAAGTTTCGCAACCGCGAAACAAGCAGCGATTCCTGCGGCATGGAGCGCAGCGGTGGCTGACATAAAGCCAAGCACGTAGCTAAATCCGGAAGCATCTGCTGGCATTTCCGCACCATGGGCAAAGCCGTGGAAAATTGCGAAGGTCCCGACCAGCGCCATTGCCGCCGAAACTGAAAGGTTTTTGCCAAAGGCGGCCGCGCCACCGATTACAACAATCGAAAGGCCAATGCCAAATTCAATGAACGGCAGGTTGAAACCGCTCATGCCTAGTGCGCCGCCGACAGCCATCATGCTGATGAAGGCAGATGGAACCAGCCAGAGCGCACGACCGCCAACAACATAGGCCAGAAGGCCAACCGTGAACATTGCCATAACATGATCCGCACCAGTGATCGGGTGCATGAACCCTTGCGCGATGCCATGCACATGCGCCATGCCATTTCCGGTATGGGCGGAAGCTGCGGTCGGGGTGATTAAGGCTGCAAATGCTGCCACATATTTCTTCATCGTTTTTCTCCGGAGCCCACCGCCCCATTATGCGCCTCGACGCGTTTGCATTGTTTAACGGCCGGTCTCCTGGCTTAGAACTCTTCATGGCCCGCCTTCCCGGAAAACCAGTGGCTAGATGGGGCTGCGCATCGTTCATTACAGTCGCGGGGGCGGCACCGGCATTTCACCGGATTCCCGTTTCACTTCAAAGATAAAGCACCGTTGGTTTGGTATTGCATTCAGTTCATTTGAATTCAAATGAAAAGAAACGACGTTTAGATTCCGCCTCAAATTATTTTGAAAACGCGCGTCGTACTTGGAGACCGTTAATTGGGATTTGCGAAGGCTATCGGCATTTCAACGTCAATTTTGCCAGCCTTTGTAAACTCCAACGTCACTTTGACATTGTCGCCAGCCTTAAAAGGGGCTTTCACCTGCTTAAACATCAAATGCAGGCCACCGGGAGATAATTCAACTTTCCCGCCGGCGGGCATTTCCAATCCGTCGGTAATTTGGCGCATCTTCATCACATTTTCATCCATCGACATTTGATGGATTTCAACCAGCGCCGCATTTGGCGAAGTAAGGGACACCAAACTATCCGCCGCGATGCCCGTATTTTCGATTGTCAAATAGCCACCACCCGTCGCTTGTCCCGGAAGCATAGCGCGCACCCAAAGGGAGGAAACTATGATGTCTCCGCTCTTGATGCTGTTTTCTGCGGCGAAGGCGTCGACAAGCGGAAAACACACGGATGCCAACAACAACTGAGATGCTAACAAAGCGCCAATTGCAGAAAAGCGGCAGACAACATTCGACAGATAGTGGACGGGGCGAAAACTCATGGTGGATTAGTAGCTGCCGCAAAGGCAAACTGCCAGCCGACGAGATGTCACACGTCCATACGCTCAACCGCGCGATCATTGGTTTGTAGGCCGTAAAACTGCGCAATCACTGACCATGCCTCTTGCGCTGAATCAACGAACGTTACCATTTTCACATCTTCCGGTGCGATGACGCCTTCGTCAGCCAGCGCTTGGATATTGATAATGCGCTGCCAGAACTCCTTGCCGAACAAAATCACCGGCATTTTCTTCATGCGGCCGGTCTGGATCAGCGTCAGGCATTCGAACAGTTCATCAAGCGTGCCAAATCCGCCGGGGAACGCAGCAACTGCCTTTGCGCGCATCAGGAAATGCATTTTGCGGATAGCGAAATAGTGAAAATTAAACGAGAATTCCGGCGTAACGTAAGGATTCGGCGCTTGCTCATGCGGCAGAACGATGTTGAGACCAATCGTAGGTGCGCCAATATCATGGGCGCCGCGGTTGCCCGCTTCCATGACGCCGGGTCCGCCACCGGTGGTGACGACGAACTCACGATAATTAGTTTGGGCGGAATATTGCGAGCATAGACGTGCGAACTGGCGTGCCTCGTCATAATATTTTGAATTGGCCTCAAGGCGCACGCGCTGGGCTTCATTCTTTGCAGCCCATGCCGCTTTGCCCGGCTCTGGAATACGCGCACCGCCGAACAACACGATTGTTGAGACGATGCCGGCCTCAGACAATATCATTTCAGCTTTGAGCAATTCCAACTGAAGCCGGACGGGACGCAGTTCACGCCGTGTCATAAAATCGTCGTCGGCAAAGGCAAGGCGGTAAGCCGGAGACATGGATTGCGGCGTCTGCGGCACTTCTTTGACTTGTTTGATAGTTTTGCTGGACCGTGGCAGCGAGGTCCATTCGCCATTTTCTGGTTTTTTATTGTCAGTGCTCATCGTGCAATCCGTTTAGTTCGTTCAATTGACCGGGAAAATAGTTTCCCCTAAAGCAACGCCAGTTTTTGCGGCGCAGCTCTACTCGCGCCTAGCACGGAGAGTCTCGATGTCCAAGTCACAGTTAGCAACGTCACAGTTTGCCGCTTTAGAAGCAACCATTGAAGCCGCCTTTGAAGCGCGCGATGGAATTTCGACTGCCACCAAAGGCGAAGTGCGCGATGCTGTGAACGAGGCATTGAACCTTTTGGACAGCGGCCAGCGCCGCGTTGCCGAGCGTCAGGAAGATGGCAACTGGACTGTTAATCAATGGCTGAAGAAGGCAGTGCTTCTATCGTTCCGCTTGCAAGACAACGCCATTATGCCATTCACCACTATCGATGGTTCATTGGCCCAAGGCTATGACAAGGTGCCGCTCAAATTTGCCGGATGGGGCGATGCGGATTTTCGTAGCGCCGGTTTCCGCGCCGTGCCGGGCGCCGTCGTGCGTCATTCGGCCTATATTTCCAAAGGTGCTATTTTGATGCCGTCGTTTGTTAATCTCGGCGCTTATGTCGGTGAAGGCACAATGGTGGATACATGGGCTTCTGTCGGTTCCTGCGCACAGATCGGCAAGCATGTGCATCTGTCCGGCGGCGTCGGCATTGGCGGCGTGTTGGAGCCGATGCAGGCAGGCCCAACCATCATTGAGGATAATTGCTTTATCGGGGCACGTTCAGAAGTGGTCGAAGGCTGCATCGTGCGCGAAGGCGCAGTTTTGGGCATGGGCGTTTACATTGGCCAAAGCACCAAAATCGTCAACCGCGCCACCGGCTCTGTGACATATGGCGAAGTGCCAGCAAACTCTGTTGTTGTTGCAGGCTCCATGCCCGGCAAGCCTATGCCAAACGGCGAGCCCGGCCCCGCGCTTTATTGCGTTGTGATTGTTAAGACGGTAGACGCGAAAACCCGCTCCAAGACCAGCATCAATGAGTTGTTGCGCGATTGATTTAACAGGCGGCGATAAATGGCAATATCGACTGATCGCAGCCGGACTGCCGGTTTCGACCGTAATATCGGGAGAAAAGTGTCACCATGAGCTACCGCGCGCTGGATCCCAAACAAATCATCCAAACGGCGGAAACGCTTGCCAAACGCGTGGGTGAACGGTTTCCGGACAATGGTCTTTATGGGGTGTCGCAGGAATTGGTGAGGCTATCGCGTGATGCTGAAAGCGATGCGATGCGGCTGGCGCAGCCGATCTGGTGGTTGCGCATTATTACCGGCCTTTGCATCGCAGCGGGTGCGGCAGTCTTTATTTTCGTCGGTTCGTTCCTGCGCTTTGACCGGATTTCCACCGGCGCATTCGAGTTTGCTTCCGGCTTGGAGGCGTCCATCAATACCATCGTCTTGGCGATTGTCGGACTGGTGGCATTGGCCGGTTATGAGCAGCGCTTGAAACGGCAGTCCGTGCTATCCGGCCTGCATCGTTTGCGCTCTGTTATTCACGTCATCGACATGCACCAACTCACCAAAGACCCTGCTGCACTGTCTGCCGAATTTCAGCCGACATCCGCCTCGCCTAAGCGCATGACCAATCCGGAGCAGCTGGCACGTTACCTCGATTATTGCTCGGAAATGTTTTCCATCACCGGCAAACTTGCTGCGCTTTATGCGCAGGCGGTCAATGATGCCGTTGTGGTGGAGGCGGTAAATGATATTGAAAATTTAGGCACAAATCTATCGCGCAAAGTGTGGCAGAAAATAATGATGATTGATGCAAAGGCCACACGAAAATCAAAGGCAGGGTGATTGATTCACCGCTTGTTAGCCACGGCGCTTAAATCTGGTTTAAGGCTGCAATGCTAGGTTTACCGCTCACGAGTAAGGGCAAGCGGCAAATGAGTTTTATTTTTCAACGCTTTGACGGGCGCATGAGCAATTGGGACTATTTCGTCGGCCTGTTCAAAGTGCTGGCGGTTTTTGGCTTAGGCACAAAAATTCTGCCGCTGATGTTGGCGAATTTTCAATCGCGGTCTGATGGCTTTGAAACGTTTTTCTCGCTGTTTCCTGTGGCCTCGGCAATCATGACCGTTGTTGTCACATGGCCGCTGCTGGCGATGATTAACCGGCGCAAAAATGATCTTACCGACGCGATGCGCACACGGATGGGTATGTATGCTATTCTGCTACCTGTCGGCGTGGCGCTCATACCTGTCGCGCAGATATTGAAAGCCTCCGGTCTGCCTGCCGGAGATTTTTTAGACATTGTGCGGGCCTTCACGCCCATTATTCTTATTGGCACGCTCATTCTCGGCATATTGCCCTCGCAGGGCGGCACGAACCGCTACGGTCCCGATCCGCGCTTGGAGCGCGGCAAAGTCCCGACGCCTTCAACGCAAGTGGATGCTTCCGGTATTGTATATAACAAGCCGCTATCTCAATCCGTTCCGAAATTGCCACGTGTTGCCGATAATACTCCTCTCGCTGGCGCACCCGCTCGCGGGCCGATGACGACGGCAAAAAGCCCGATTGAGCGCACCCGCAAAATGCCGGTGGATGGCCGCGTTAAACCCGGTTGGTTCAGCTAACATCTTGACCGGATTCGGCGCGGCGGGTAGCACTCGCTCATGCAAATCACTGATCCCGCCGCCATTCTCGCCACACTCATTGCCTGCCCCTCGGTGACACCGAGCGAAGGCGGTGCGCTTACCGCGCTTGAGACCATGTTGACGCCCTTGGGTTTCAGCATTGAACGGCCGGTGTTCAGCGAGGCTGGCACTCCTGATATTGAAAATCTCTATGCGCGAATTTCTGGTAACGGCCCGCATTTGATGTTTGCCGGACACACTGACGTTGTGCCGGTGGGCGATGAGAAAGCCTGGACCCACCCGCCGTTTTCAGCCGCGATTGCCAAGGGCGAAATGTATGGCCGTGGCGCGGTGGATATGAAGGGTGGCATTGCTTGCTTCATCGCAGCGCTTGCCCGTCATGTGGAAAAGCATGGCAAAGTAAACGGCTCTGTCTATATGCTTATCACGGGCGATGAGGAAGGCCCTGCGGTCAACGGTAGTGTCAAGCTGCTCGAATGGGCGGCCGCCAAAGGCGAGAAATGGGACGGGGCGTTGGTGGGCGAGCCGACCAACCCGGATGCCATCGGCGACATGATCAAAATCGGGCGGCGCGGTTCGCTTTCGGGAACGATTGTCGTCACCGGTGTGCAAGGCCACGCCGCCTATCCGCATTTGGCAGAAAATCCAGTGCGCGGCATCACAATGCTGATTGATGCGCTGATGTATCCGGCGTTCGACAAGGGCACGAAGGATTTCCAGCCGTCAAATCTGGAAGTTACAAGCGTTGATGTCGGCAATCCGGCTGTCAATGTCATTCCTGCCAAAGCCACGGCCTCATTCAACATTCGCTTCAACGACACATGGACCGCCGAGACATTGCAGGCAGAAATTCATAACCGTTTGGATAGCGCATCGAAGAAGAGGAAACTGCGCGCGGGCCGCAAGACGCCTGTGGACTATGAACTCGTCTGGCGCGAAAATCCGAGCCATGTGTTTCTCACGCATGACGAAAAACTGATCGGCACTTTGTCTCAAAGCGTCAAATCTGTAACGGGAAAAATGCCCGTCCTTTCGACGACCGGCGGGACTTCGGATGCGCGGTTTATCAAAGACTATTGCCCTGTGGTCGAGTTCGGCCTTGTGGGCAAGACCATGCACATGGTGGATGAGCGCGTGGCGCTGTCAGACCTTGAAACGCTGAGCCAAGTTTATGAGCGGTTTATCGCGGATTATTTTGGCTGAACATCGGGATAGTCTACTAATTCCAAATAAAGTCCATCCGGCGGGGCGACAGCGCCACAGGCAGCACGATCTTTGGCCTCAAGAGCGGCCTTCAAATCTGAGGCTCTCCATTTGCCGGAACCGACATGCTCCAGCGAACCGACCATAGAGCGCACTTGGCGATGCAGGAATGAGCGGGCGGAGAGGTGAAAATAAATCATCTCACCATCGGCGCTCACATCAAAGCGCTCCATCGTGCGCATCGGGCTTTCGGCCTGACATTCGGCATCGCGAAAGGTCGAAAAATCATGATGGCCAACAAGCAGTTGCGCTGCTTCGCGCATGGCTTCCACATTGAGCTTGCGCTTCAAATGCCAAACCAAACCGCGCTCGAACACAGGCGGCGAACGACGGTTTAAGAGCTTATAGACATAGTGCCGGCGCAGCGCCGAGAAGCGGGCGTGGAACTCTTCATCCACTTTTTCCGCCGACATAATCGCCACCAGATGGCCAGCCAAATGCTGGTTTACAGCGTCGCGCACCACATCCGTGCGCCAGTCTTTTTCCAAGTCCACATGCACAACTTGGCCGGTGGCATGAACGCCGGAATCCGTGCGTCCAGCGGCAACGATGCTCGGGTAGGTTCCCGTGAATTTGAGAAACGCTTCCTCCAATGCCTGTTGCACGGTCATGTCTTCCACCTGCCGCTGCCAGCCGCAAAAGGCCTGTCCGTTATAGGCGATGGTGAGTTTGTAGCGCGGCATCAGATGACCTTGTTCACGCTGGCACCGCGCAAAAATTCGCTGGTACGTAGTGGCTTACCGCCTGCTCGTTGCAGCAAGGTGACGGCAACCGATTTTGTGCCGCAAGCGATGGTCAAACCGTCGATCACGCTTCCCGCGCGGCCAGACCTATCGCTGATGTGCGATGCCAAAATCTTGACGCGCTCCATCTTGCCAGCAATTTCCGTCTCGCACCATGCGCCCGGAAACGGGCTGAGACCCCGAATATGGTTATGCACTTCGTGCGCTGGCTTTGCCCAGTCAATCCGAGTTTCGGCCTTGTCGATTTTCTTGGCATAGATCGCACCATCGCTGGCTTGCTCTGTGAGTGGCAAATCGCCCACTTCCAGCTTCGCCATCGCTTCAACCATCAACTTCGCACCAACAAGCATCAACGCATCATGTAATTCGCCCGCTGTCGTGTCACCACCAACGGGTACAATCTGCGTGAGCGCAACGGGGCCAGTATCCAGCCCTACATCCATTTTCATCACCATCATGCCGGTCTGCTTATCACCCGCCATTATCGCCCGTTGAATAGGCGCGGCACCGCGCCAGCGCGGCAGCAGTGAGGCATGACCGTTATAAGCGCCGAGCCTTGTGCCCTCAAGAATGGCTTTCGGCAGCAAGAGGCCGTAGGCAACGACGACAGCCACATCGGCGTTCAATGCGCGAAACGCTTCGACTTCTTCGCTGGCCTTGAAGTTGAGTGGCGTGCGCACGTGAAGGCCAAGTGCCTCTGCCTTTTGCTGTACCGGAGATTTCACTAAGTCCAAGCCGCGACGCCCACCCGCACGAGGCGGCTGCGAATAGACGCAAGCGATTTCATGCCCGGCATCATTCAGCGCCTGCAAAGTTGCGGCGGCAAATTCGGGAGTGCCCATGAAAATAATGCGCAAAGCTGAGCGTTCCAATCAATATTGCAGCAGACACGCCAGCAAGGTTAGTCGTGATAAAACTCAAACCAGATGATCTTTATCAACCGAATGAGTGCCGCCGTTAAACTTAGCAATCTTGCCGAATTTTTTAATCACGCGGTCGCGCTTTAGTTTCGAGATATGGTCGATGAACAGCACGCCATTGAGGTGGTCGATTTCATGCTGCAAACAGGTCGCCAGCAAGCCATCGGCTTCGATTTCCTGTTGCTTGCCTGCGCGGTCGATATATTTTATGCGCACACTGGCTGGGCGCTCGACCTCGGCGTAATAATCGGGAATGGAGAGGCAGCCCTCCTCGTAAACCGAGCGCTCTTCGCTGACCCTCAGAATTTCCGGATTGATAAAAATCTGTGGGACTTTTTCGTCGTCACCCTTGGCCAGATCAATCACCAACATGCGCAGCGGTTCGGCAATTTGGATGGCAGCCAAGCCAATGCCCGGAGCATCATACATGGTTTCCAGCATGTCATCGGCGAGTTTCAACACCTGCGCGTCCACCCGTTCGATGGGTTTCGACACAAGTTTAAGGACGGGATCCGGCAGGATGATGAGTGGGCGAATGGACATTATTGGCAAATAGTGAATCTGCGACTTGCCGTCAATCCTGAAGAATTGCCGCTTGACGTAATTGTTCTTGCTTTGTGCTGTTTATCAAAAGCGAATCGCGCTAAGTAGGCTCATGGATATTCAAACACTCTTGGCAACGCCGATTATGACGCTAGGCAATCGTCCCATTTCATTTGGAATGGCGCTGGCAGTTGCTGGCCTGTTGTTGGTGATTTTGCTGCTCTGGCTGGCACTGTCGCTTAGCCGCCAAAGCAAGGCGCGGGCGCAAAGCGAAGCACAGATGGTGGAGCGCACGCGCGAGGCCGAAGACCGCATGGCGGATATTCTCAAATCGCAATCCGAGATGCAGGGCCGGATGCAGACCATGGCGGAGATTTTTGGCTCGCGCCAATCTGAGATGACGCAGGCGATTCGCGAGCGGCTCGACGGCATGACCAATCGCATTGGCCAGACGATGGTGGAGCAGACAAAATCCACCCATGAAAACTTGGCCAAGCTGCAAGAGCGGCTGGCGGTGATTGACAGCGCGCAGGCCAATATTAGTGCGCTGGCCGGACAGGTGGTGACGCTGCAATCCATCCTCAACAATAAACAAACACGCGGTGCTTTCGGGCAGGCGCGGATGGAGGCTATTGTTGCTGACGGGCTGCCCAATGGCGCTTATGAATTTCAGGCGACGCTATCGACCAATGTGCGGCCGGACTGTTTGATCCGTATGCCCAATGGTGCGCCGTCGCTGGCGATTGATGCGAAGTTTCCGCTGGAATCGTGGAATGCCATCAAGGCCAGCGAAACACCGGATATGAAGCGCGTGGCCGAAACGCAGTTCCGCCGCGATATGGATGTGCATATCAAAGACGTTTCGGAGAAGTACCTTATCCAAGGCGAGACGCAGGATACGGCGTTTCTCTTTGTGCCATCGGAATCCGTGTTTGCGGAAATCCATGAGCATTTTGAGGCCATCGTGCAGAAGGCGCATCGCGCACGGGTGGTCATTGTTTCGCCTTCGCTTTTGATGCTGTCTATTCAAGTCATTCAGGCGATTTTGAAAGATGCCCGTATGCGCGAGCAGGCGCATTTGATTCAGGGCGAAGTCGTGCGGTTAATGGATGATGTGGGCCGCTTGGATGAACGTGTGCGCAAATTGCAGGGCCACTTCCAGCAGACGTCGAAAGATGTCGATGATATTTTGATCTCCACATCTAAGGTGACAAAGCGTGGGCAGAAAATTGAATCATTGGAATTTGGTGAAGTGCCAACTCCCGCTGTAGCAGCTACGGCACCGGAAACGCCAGTTGCTGTATCGCGCACGGGGCAATTGCATTTGCGCGTGGTGGATGGCGAAGATTAACCCAGCTTGATCGCGGCAATACCGGCCAGTGCCAATAGTACCGCAGCAATATGCAGCCTGCCGATTTTGTCCTTCAATACAAAATGCGCGATACCGATGGCGAAGAGCACGCTCGTCTCACGCAGTGCGGATGCCAGCGCGACTGGTGCGACGGATGCCGCCCAAATGAAAAACAGAAAGCTCGACATTGAGATTGTCGATATGCCGAAGGCTGTGCGCGCGTGCGTTTTGAAAATGGCTAGCGGATTGCGTCGCTCGATTGCTGTGAGCAGCGAGATCAAAATCGCATTGCCAACGGCAAGCGCAAATGCATAGCCCATAACACTGCCACTGAGACGCACGCCGACCGCATCGCTGGTGACATAGCCTGCCCCGCACAGCGCCGATAGCATGGCATAGCCGACGCCGTTTAATTCTGTGCCTTTGGAATTGCGGGCCGCAACGGCCAGCAAGATGAGCGCTGTCGCAATGAGCAGCACGCCGAGAATGCCAATCGGACGCGGCAGTTCGTGGATCATGATGGCGGCGATTGGCAAGGTTGTCAGCGGAATACCTGCCCGCATCGCAGGATAGGCCAGCGCAAAGCTGGCCCGCTTATAGGCGGCGATGGCAAAGCGGATACCCGCCGTATTGAACCCCAGTCCGAATGCCAAATAGAACCATGATGTATGTGCGGGAAGGCCCGACCAAAACAGTCCAGCGAGACCAATGATGCCGGATGAAATTACCGCCGAAATGAAAACATCGCCCGGATTGCTGCTCGCCCGCGCGATCGCATTCCATGACGCGTGTAGCAACGCGCTTAGGAGCACGGCCAGAAACGGTAAGGTGGTCATTGAATTGAAAATCATATCGGTGTTCGCAAATCCTTCGTCATGAACACGCTGTAAGGGTCTGGCGCATAAGGTGCAAATGCTGCGCAAGGCGCGAAGCCATTTTTGCGATACAGCGCCAGCGCGGCAAAGGAATAGACGCCCGTTTCAAGACGCAACGTATGAATATTTTCTTGCCTTGCTTCACCCTCGATTGCCTTCAAAAGTGCAGTCGCAACACCCGCGCCCCGGACCTCGTCTGATACGTAAAAGCGCTTTAGCTCACCATGACCATCGCCGCCTATCAGCAATGCGCCGCAGCCGAGCGCCCTACCCTCGCGCCGCGCCACGTAGAATTGTAGGCGCGGCTTCAGAAGCTCTGTGATATCCAGCATGTGATTGCTTTCCGACGGATAGATAGCGGCGGCGGCGGCGTCTGACGCTTCGAGCAAGACAAAGATATCGTGCTGGTCAGGAGATTCTTGTGTGACGGTGATCTGCATGGCTAGCCGCAAGTCCCTATAAAAATAAGTCGTCGGGCAGAGTGATCCATCCGGCCACATGGCGTAGTTCGGAATGACGCCAACTTGCGTCCACCTGCCGCGCTTATAGAGGCGTTCGCCATCACTGCCCGTCACGGTATCCAGCACCATCAACCACCGACCCGAGTATAGGGATTGATGCTCCGCCTCTTTCAGCAACGCCGCACCCACGCCTTTGCCGCGGCCTTGGCGGTGCACCAACATCTTTGAAAGGTCCGACCTGTGTGGCTGGTTGGGGATGCCGGAGGCTACGACTTGCACCGTGCCAATGAGTTGCCCCTCTTTTTCGGCAACGAGCAGGATGCGCGCACCGCTTTCCACCCCCTCCATCACGTTGCCCCAAAAGACGAGTGCTTCGCTGCGCGTTATATCGGCCATAAAAGACACAGACGCACCACCCGCCACGCAATCAAGCACGATGTCGGCGAGTTCAGCGATGCGGGTTTTCGCTTCGGCGGCGTCCAATCGACTGATGGTAAAATCGCTCATATTCAGGTTCCAAACTTAACGGGCCAAACTTATAGGGATTGCCGCGAAAGGATGACGGCGTAGCGGGCGGGCTGTGTTGTGAGATTGTGAAATATCAACGGCTTGTCGAGACGCATGAACAGGCAATCGCCTGCACTCAGCAGCGTCTTTTTATCACCCACGGTCATTTCCATTTGCCCCTCCAACACCCAGATTTGCTGGGCAATGCCTTGCCAGCCAAGCGCATTGTCAAACATCACGGTTTTGCCCGGCGGAAATATAACATCGACAATTTCCGCCGCGCCTTGCGCGCCAAGCGGCGAAATATTGCGGCGCTGATAGCCTGTTTCGGGGTCGGTCCAAGCGGATTGATCTTGCGCCCGCGAAAGCGGCGAACCGCCTTTGCCTTGCGTTGAAAATAACGACGCTACCGTAACGCCCAGCCCTGCCGCCAGCCGCGCCAAAGTCGCCGCGGTCGGGCTCACTTCACCGCGCTCGATTTTAGAAATCATGGCGCGGCTGACGGCAGACGCATCGGCGAACTCGTCCAGTGTCCAATTACGGGCAAGACGGGCCGCCTTAATGAGGTGGGCGAGATCGTTTTCCATTATATGAGAATATATCTCATTTATAGGAAATCAAGTGCAATTTTTCATAGATTGTTCATCGAGGGGCAACCGCCACGCATGGCTCCCCTGCGCGGTTCGGGGTGGCTAAAAATTACGCAAACGACTAAATAACCGCCATTATCAAAGGAAATATCATGCGTACCGCGCCTAAGACTACATTCTTGAACTCAATCATCGCCGCCTTCGCTTTGGGAGCCACATTTGGTTACCGCGATTCGAGCCGCGATCGCCGCTACAAATAATCTAATTCACTTTAATTGGTTTTTTAGCGCAGCAACCGGATAGCATTCGGGTGCGAGGCCGCTCTTTGCCTGCCAGTCACCAATTGACCGGCGGGTCTTAAAGCCCGGCAATCCATCTGCGCTGCCGACATCGTAGCCCTTGCCTTCCAAGAATTTCTGCATACCTGCCACATCGTGGCGGGTGAGCTTGCCTATGTCCTGCCATTTGCCCTGAAACGCAC
>JAYTVD010000019.1:0-8736 GCA_043744175.1 Phyllobacteriaceae bacterium | reverse complement strand
AGTATGCCGACGTTATAGTTGGTAACTGGAACGGTCCGTCCCCCGCCCGTCCAGTTCGCGGCAGCCTCATCCCCCTCTTGAAGGCTGCCGCCCTAGTTTGATTGCGTACCCTGAGTGAGACCGCTACGGCAGCCCCCTCCGCCGTGGCGGTCTTTTCTTTTATGGGAACGTAAAACGGGATAGTGTCTCGCGAATCAAAGTGGAGACTTCACAATCATGACGACTAAAGTGCTTGCGGAAATTGATCGCGCCTTGCCTGAAAGCCTGGAGCGCCTGTTCAAACTGATGCGCATAAAATCCATCTCCACAGATCCGGCTTATGCAAAAGAATGCCGCAAGGCCGCAGACTGGCTTGCCGCAGATTTGAAAAGCATGGGCTTTGCAGCCACCGTTCGCTCTACCGCCGGTCATCCGGTTGTTGTTGGCCACCATGATGGCGATGGTCCTCATGTATTGTTTTACGGCCACTATGATGTGCAGCCGGTTGATCCACTAAACCTTTGGGATGCCGAGCCATTTGATGCGCAGGTGCGCACCCGTAGCGACGGGCACAAGGAAATTTTCGGGCGCGGGTCGGCGGATGACAAAGGCCAATTGATGACGTTCTTGGAGGCATGCCGTGCCTATAAGAAAGTGCAAGGCCGCCTGCCCTGCCGCGTTACAATCATGCTTGAGGGCGAAGAGGAATCCGGCTCGCCATCGCTGAAACCATTTCTGGCCGCCAATGCCAAGGAGCTCAAAGCTGATATCGCGTTGGTTTGCGATACCAATATGCTGGACCGCGATACGCCAGCTATCTCCACGGGCCTGCGCGGCCTGATGGAGGAAGAAATCACCATACGTGCCGCTAGCCGCGATTTGCATTCCGGCTATTATGGCGGCGCGGCGGCGAACCCTATCCACATACTGACCAAAATTCTTGCCGATTTCCGCGACGATCAGGGCCGTATTACCATTCCGGATTTCTATGAGGGCGTGGAAGAAACGCCAGCCCATGTGATGGAGATGTGGGCGGGTCTCGGCCGCACGACTGAAAAGTTTTTAGGTGAAGTCGGCCTGTCACTTCTTGCAGGCGAAAAAGACCGCACAGTTCTGGAGCTTGTCTGGGCGCGGCCGACACTTGAAGTCAACGGGATTACCGGCGGATACACTGGCGAAGGCTTCAAGACCGTGATTGCCGCTGAAGCCTCTGCCAAAATTTCCTGCCGTCTAGTTCACAAGCAAAATCCCGATAAAATCCGCGCTGCGTTCCGCAAGTTTGTGGAAGAGCGCATTCCGGCGGATTGTTCTGTGTCTTTCCATAATCATGGCGGTTCGCCCGCCGTGCAATTGCCGTATGACTCGCCGATTTTGGCCAAGACCAAGCAGGCGCTTTCGGACGAATGGCCAAATCCAGCTGTTATGATTTCAATGGGCGGTTCTATCCCTGTGGTAGGTGATTTTAAGGATTTACTCGGTATGGAATCGGTTCTGGTAGGCTTTGGCCTTGCTGACGATCGTATCCATTCGCCGAATGAAAAATACGAGCTATCGTCATTTCATAAAGGTGCCCGTTCATGGGCGCGCATTTTGGCGGCCTTGTCCGCTTAGGAGTTTTCTATGACTATCCGTTCTCACGAAGGCGACTTGCCTAACCTCGACCATTACAATGTTTCGTCCGTTGCAATTGATACGGAGACGCTGGGCCTTAATCCGCACCGCGACAGGCTTTGTGTCGTGCAGATATCGCCGGGTGATGGTTCTGCTGATGTCATCCGCATTGCACCGGGCCAGAAAAAGGCACCAAATCTTGTGAAGATTTTGAAAGATCGCAAAATTACAAAGATTTTCCATTTCGGACGCTTCGACATTGCGGTTTTGAACAATGCGTTTTCAACCGACACCGCGCCCGTATTCTGCACCAAAATCGCCTCGCGGCTGACGCGCACCTATACGGATCGCCACGGCCTCAAGGATATTTGTAACGAGCTTTTGGATGTACAGCTTTCCAAAGTGCAGCAGTCTTCTGACTGGGCTGCGGACAAGCTCTCGCCTGCGCAGCTCGAGTATGCAGCCTCTGATGTGCTCTATTTGCACCGCCTGAAGGCAGAGCTTGAAAAACGCTTAGTTCGCGAAGGCCGTACTGAAATGGCAGATGCTTGTTTCAAATTTTTGCCAACACGGGCGATGCTGGATTTGGCCGGTTGGCCGGAAGAGGATATTTTCGCCCATAGCTGAGGACCGCTCCGAAAAATAGCGTTCCTACTGGCGTGCAAAGGCTAAAAGGGGCGCGATGTTGTGTGTGTCCGCCTCTTTGAGGGCGCTAACATAGCGAGCCCGTAAATCGCCTGTTGTGTGGATGCTCCCGCCGCCCCAGCTGAATGCATCGCCACCAAGCATCTTGATAAGCAGATCGGCCATCAATCGCGCGTGGCGTCCATTGCCATTAGGAAACGGGTGAACGGCCACGAGGCGATGGTGCAGGCGGATTGCAATTTCATCGCCTTCATAAACATTGTGTTCAAGCCAGTAATCGACATCATTGAGCGCGCTCGATAGTTCTTGAGGTATCCGATAGGCATCAATGCCAATGTTTCGTTCGGTCGTTCGAAAATGACCTGCCCACGCCCAAACCTCACCAAACATGCGTTTATGCAGTTCTCTTACAAAGGCGATGCTCAAAATTGTTTTGTAGTTGAGGCCTCGTCTGCCTTTGGCCCACGCGTTTCCTTTGAGGATATTGTCCTGTTCAACTTCGTTCAGTTCGCTCCTTTGTGTTACCCACGAAGGAATAAGGCCCTCGCGCTCTGCCGGTTCTAGGGGCGTTGCATCATTCGGCTCTTCAAAAAGCGCGTTCAAAACTGTCTCCAGATGTCACGCTCTTTCAAAATGTTTTGGATGTAGTCTTCAATTTGTTGGTTGGATATTTTTGCGCTAACGCTTTGGTCTTCGAGCTTCATCGTATGTGAAACTGTTTTTAGCGCCTTTTTGGCAATCATTTTTGTGCGCGAATTTACTGTTTCCTCTAGAGAGGATTTGGGAACCAATGCGTAAACAAGTGTACAGTTCAGCGCCTCTGCCGCTTTTTGCAGTGTATCCAGCTTTATTGAGGCATTAACTTCTGATTTCTCAAGTGCATTTGCGGTTTGTGCCGAGACTCCAAGCCGATTTGCCAATTGAACTCCTGACATACCAAGTGCTTGCCGGATTGCCTTGATCCACCCTTTGTGCGGCACCTGATACTGATTGACTGGCTGCAAGTGCGTCAGCTTTGCATCCAGTCTTTCCCGCGCCTTTCGGTTTGCGTAAGCCGTCATGTGCCCTCTCAATTATCTATAAAATCAGTTTACGCACAGATATTATGAGATATATATCACATTGTAGTATGATAAAATAGGCTATAAATCAGTTTATGCTATGAAAATAAATGTTGAATACGGACATAAGGTGCGATGCCGGGTCATAAAATTCCCGTTATGATCCGGTCTAGCTTCGAGCCTTCTTTGTAGATGAGTCTCACCAAAATCACTGCAAATAGCGCGACAATAATGCCGCCTAAAATATCGCTCACATAGTGTGTTCCGACATAAACGCGGCTCACACACACCAGCGTGGCCAGCGCGAATAACATCAAAAACCGGCCATTGAGCCTTTGACGCATAAAGGCGAAAACCACGGCAAACGCTGCGGTGGCATGGTCAGACGGAAATGACCAGTCGGCGCTTTTGTCGATAATCACATGCGATATTCCGGCATCATAAGGCCGGATACGGTTGATAAACAGCAAGATTATCTGGTTGATCGCAAGACTTAGTAGAAACGTCAGCCCTGCTGTCACGGCCACATGACGCACATGTTGGCGTTCGGTTGTTGACCACCATTGGGCGGCAACAATAACAATAATGAGCGGCACGCCAAATTGTGTCACCGCGATCATAACGCTATCAAGAAACGGAACTGTTCCGGCTAATGAATTGATGATCTGCGTAATCTGAATATCCATGAATCAGCTTATGTCAGTCAATGGCGGGTTTTTCAAATTACATTGCAGTAAACTTGCATATTTGCAGCAGTTATTGAGGAGAAAAAACTCTTCGGTTAACCCCACCTTAAATTGCCGCAATTAGTTTGCATCGACTCTTATCTATTAAGATCAGGCAATTTACGGTGAACATTTGGCTTCTCGCGGCAATAAACGCATAGACCCCAGCTTTGAAGGTGCGCCTAAACGCGCGCGCGGCGATGGCATGAGTGTCACCGAAGACGATCGCGCTGCGCGGCCAAACACACCAAAGCGGCGCTCCCGCTCGTCGAAAAAGGCAGAGCCAAAAGTGCGCGGCAAGCGCGGCCTTATTGGCGGGCTGTTCTACTGGTTGTTCGTGTTGGGCATTTGGGCGGGCATCGGCGTTACCGGTATCGTCATCTTCTACGCCGCCAAAATGCCGAGCGCGACGACATGGGCCATACCCGAACGCGCGCCGAATGTGAAAATCGTGGCCAAAGACGGCACGCTTTTGGCCAATCGCGGCATCAATGGCGGCGAGGCAGTGGGCTTGCATGAGATGTCGCCCTACATTCCCGAAGCAGTGGTGGCGATTGAAGACCGGCGCTTCTACAGTCATTTCGGCTTTGATCCCGTTGGCTTTGCCCGCGCTATGGGCCGCAATCTTGCTGCGGGTCACATGGTGCAAGGCGGCTCGACCTTGACGCAACAGCTTGCTAAGAACCTATTTTTGTCTCCGGACCGGACGCTTGAGCGCAAAGTTCAAGAGGTGCTTTTGGCGTTTTGGCTTGAGCACAAATATTCCAAAGATCAGATCTTGGAGATGTATCTCAACCGCGTCTATTTTGGTTCTGGCTCCTATGGTGTGGAGGCCGCATCGCGCCGCTATTTCAACAAGGGCGCGCGGGATGTCAGCCTGAACGAGGCCGCCATACTTGCCGCTTGTTTGAAGGCCCCCTCCACCTATTCGCCCGCCCGTGATGCCGATGCGGCCAACAAGCGGGCCAAGCTAGTGATGAACGCCATGCGCGAGCAAGGCATGATTGGCGATAAGGAATTAAACTCCGCGGAGTCTAAACCTGCCAAACAAGCGTCCTCCTCATGGAACGGCTCTGAGCAATTTGTGGCTGATCGCATTATGCTCGAACTCAAACCAATGCTCGCCACCATTAAGAACGACATCATTGTCGACACGACAATTGATTTGGGCCTGCAAAAGGCTGGCGAAGCGGCGATTGAAGCGCGCATTGCTAAGAGTGGCAAGAAGCTCAATGTGCATCAAGGCGCGCTTGTCTCGGTGGACACAACCGGCGCTGTGCGAGCCTATGTCGGCGGCGTTGATTATGCACTCAGCCAATATGACCGCGCGGGCACAGCGCGACGCCAGCCCGGCTCGACATTCAAGCCGTTTGTGTATTTGGCGGCGCTTGAAATGGGGCGCACACCTGATAGCGTGCGCAATGATGCGCCGATTAAGATTGGCAAATGGAAGCCGGAAAATTACGAGGGCAAATATCTCGGCTCTGTCACGCTGACTACGGCGTTGGCAAAGTCATTGAACTCAGTTGCTGCACAGTTGATGATGGAAACCGGGCCCGACGCCGTGATTGAAGTTGCCAAGCGTCTTGGCATCAATTCGCCTTTGGATGCCAATCTTTCGCTGGCTTTGGGCACGTCAGACGTCACACTGTTGGAACTCACCGGCGCTTATTCTGCTTTCTCCAATGGCGGCAATTATGCGCCTATCCACCTCATAAAGCGGGTGACAAGGGACGATGGCAAGGTGCTGTTTGAAGACAAGCATGACGATGCGCCGCGTGTGATTGCGCCGGAAGTGGTTGGCATGATGAACTCAATGCTCTCGCACACGCTATCGGAAGGCACTGCCAAAAAGGCCCAGTTTGACTGGCCTGCCGCTGGTAAAACCGGCACTAGCCAAGAGTTTCGCGATGCATGGTTCATCGGCTATACCGCGCAAATGACGACCGGCGTATGGTTCGGCAATGATGATAATTCGCCGACAAACAAAGTGACAGGCGGCTCGCTGCCTGCGCTGGCGTGGAAAGAGTTTATGACTGTTGCGCAGGCCGACCTGCCCGCCGCGCCGCTACCGGGGCGCTGGGTCAGCACGGGCGGTTCACCTGACGAACCTGCGATTAGCGATGCCACGCCTGTGGATGCTGGCAATGCCGTTGCCGATCCGGTTGCCGAATTGATAGATAGCGCAGACCCGCAAATGCTTGCGCCTGTGACGACGACCGGCTCAACAAAGCGGCCCGTGCCGCCCATGGATGTCGGCGCGCCGCAAAAGAATAAGCGCAAGCAGAAAACTGTGTTCGATATTATTCAGGGTAATTGATGCTACCGACCGCTGGTTAGGGCAAACCATATAGCAAACGCGGCCAACGCTAGCGACAGAACCTTGCGCACGTTTTGCTCGCGTTTTTTGTCACTCAGAAACGGCCGTATTGAGCTGGCCGCGACAACTATCACCGAATGGATGGTCGTCGCCACAGTGACATAGGCCGCTGTTAGGATTAGCGTTTGCGGCACTATTGGCTTTGCTACATCAACAAAGTTTGGCAGCACGGCGATGTAAAAAAGTGCGGCTTTCGGGTTGAGCAAATTGTTGAGAAGGCCGCGCAGGAATTGGGCTTTCATACCGGCCGCGCCTTTTTCAGCCTTTTCACCGCCTTGCCACCCCTCCCATGCCAAATAGAGCAAGAACAGAACGCCGGCTATGCGCAAACCATTGTATATATTATCAGATGACACGATCAGCCTAGCAACGCCCAGCGCCGCGGCAGTGCCAATGATGGTCAGCCCCAAGGCCACGCCGGCGACGGCGGCAAATCCGGCGGCATGGCCCTGCCTTATCGCTACTACAGCCAAGTAGCCCATATTGGGACCGGGCGTCATCTCGATTAAGAGTGACGTCACTAAAAACGCGACGAGTGAACTGGGCAAAAGTAACATCAACTCAACCATGCCCAATGATACCGCCTGCGTCTCTGCCTGCAACAAAATTCCGAATAATTTCAATATCTGGAACAGTTTTTCGCCAATTATAAAGTTTGCGGAAAAGCAAATTCGGCATTCGCGATTCTTTGCGAGACAATTTCTTATCTATTGCGCATAAACGATTAGTTTAATGACGCACTGCACAAGGGTTTGTCGCCATGACTGAGGCCATCCAAAAGCTTTCATCGTTTCCTGCCTTTTTCAAGGTTGCGGGGCGCTTTGCTGTGGTTGTTGGTAATGGCGAAGAAGCGCTGGCGAAATGCCGTCTGCTTGGCGCCACGCAAGTGACGGTCCGCCTCATTGCTGATGAGCCTTCTGATGCGCTTTTGGCGCATGTGGACAGCGAGGGCGTGGACCTTCTTCCTGTGACCTTCGATGCGAAGTATCTTGAGGGCGCGTGCTTGGTATTTGGCGCGACCGGCGATCAGCTCCAAGACCGCGCCGTGGTTGCCGCTGCGCGGATGCTCAAAATTCCAGCCAATGCAGTTGACCAGCCCGAGCATTGCGATTTTTTCACGCCAGCGATTGTTTCCCGCGCTCCTGTTGCTGTGGCCATCGGCACGGAAGGTGCAGGTCCGGTTCTTGCACAGATGATCCGCGCCCGCATTGACCAAATGTTGCCGATGAACCTCGGCCGCGTTGCGCGGCTGGCGCAGTCTTACCGCCATGCAGTGGAGGTGCTGTTGCCAAAGGGCATATCACGCCGCTCATTTTGGAAGAATTTTTTCCAAGGCTCGCCTTCACGGTTTGCGGAGGATGGCGATCTGAAATCCGCCCGCCGCGCGGCTACCAAGTTGCTGCGCATGGGCGGTGTGGATGCGGGTCACGTATCGCTGGTTGGTGCCGGACCCGGTGCCGAAGATTTGCTGACCCTTCGTGCACAGCGCCTGCTGATGGAAGCCGATGCGATTGTGTATGATGCGCTGGTGCCGGAAGCCGTGGTTGCGATGGGTCGCCGCGATGCGGAGCGCTACTCCGTTGGCAAGCGCAAGGGCTGTCATTCAAAGAGTCAAAAAGAAATTGATGCGCTACTGGTGTCGCTTGGCAATGACGGCAAGCGCGTAGTTCGCCTAAAATCCGGTGATCCGTTAATTTTCGGGCGTGCTGCCGAAGAGCTGGCGGCGCTGCGTAATGCGGGCATTTCATGTGAAGTTGTTCCCGGTGTGACATCCGCGTTTGCTGCTGCTGCTGACCTTGCGATGCCACTCACATTGCGCGGTACAGCCTCTTCACTGGTGTTCACTACGGGCCATGATTTGAAGGGCGGTACGCTGCCGGATTGGGCAAGACTGGCAATTGAAGGCGCAACCGTCGCCGTCTATATGGGACGCTCGGTTGCGGCATCCGTTGCTGATAATCTTATTGAGGCGGGGCTGGCAATGGACACGCCGGTTGCCGCCGTTGAGAACGCCAGCCGCAGCGATGCGCGGCTGTTTCATGGCACGCTGTGCGATCTGCCAAGCCTTGCTGGCATGGAAGAGTTGACTGGACCAGTGATGGTGATTATCGGCGAGGCTGTGGCTGGCGCTGATCTCACCCGTGCGACAGCATTGGCGAAATATAAGGTGGCGACTCACAACGGCGCGGCCACAATTGATACGACTACGGAGTTTACACAATGAAGGTTTTAACCGCCAACCGCCTCACAGATGGAGAGTCTGTTTGGTATTCGGAAAATGGCTGGAGCCGGCTGTTTGATGATGTTGAAGTCGCCCGCGATGCCGATCAAGAAA
>JAYTVD010000018.1:0-33960 GCA_043744175.1 Phyllobacteriaceae bacterium | reverse complement strand
TGATCCTTTGTCACATGCACGGCAGGCGCGATGATATGGCTCGGTTTTTCACCGCGCAGCTGGATGATATATTCACCAAGATCGGTCTCGACAGGCACAATACCATTGGCCTCAAAATGCTCGTTCAGCTCAATCTCTTCCGAGACCATGCTCTTGCCCTTGGTCACGGTTTTGGCGTTCGCATCGCGGCATAAGTTGAGGATAATATCGCGCGCATCTTGCGCGGTCTCAGCAAAATGCACATGCCCGCCGCTGGCCTCCACCTTGGCGACATAGGCTTCGAGATAGAGGTCCAGATGCGCCAGCGTATGGTCTTTAATGGCCTTGGCATTGTCGCGCAGCGCTTCAAATTCGGGCAGGGCCGTCACGGCGGCGGCACGCTTGTCGATGAAGCCATTGCGCACATGACCCATGGCTTTTTGTAAGTTGATGTCAGCAAGTGCCTCGACGGAGTTGGCTTTGAAACGGGGTGAGGTGGAGTGAACAGTGGTCATGATGCCTCCCCAATCGCCGGCGTATCAGTCATGCCCGCCAGCACTTCCGCGACGTGCCGGGCTTTGATGTTCGAGCCTTCGCGCTTCAATTTTCCCGCCATATTCATCAGACAGCCCAGATCACCAGCCAGCAAAGTTTCCGCGCCGGAGGCCTTAATATGTGTGGTTTTTTCCGAGACAATCTTGTTGGAAATATCCGGATATTTGACGCAGAAAGTGCCGCCAAAGCCGCAGCATACATCCGGGTCTTTCATTTCGGTGAGCGTCAGCCCTTCAATGCTCCTCAGCAATTTGCGCGGCTGTTTTTGGATGTTGAGTTCGCGCAGGCCCGAGCAACTGTCATGATAAGTCACGCTGCCATTGTGGGCAACGTTGAGGTTGGACACGAACATCACATTGGTGAGAAATGACACAAGTTCATGCGTCTTGGCGCTGAAGGCCTTGGCACGGGCTTCCCATTTGGCGTCGCCTACAAATAGTTCGCCATAGTGCTTGGCCATCATGCCCGTGCAGGAGCCGGATGGGGCTACGACATAGTCATAGTCTTCAAATGCTTTGATAACTTGGCACGCGATGTCTCGTGCGTCTTTCTTATCGCCGGAGTTAAACGCCGGTTGCCCGCAGCAGGTTTGGCTAACCGGCACGTCAACTTCGCAGCCGGCATCTTCCAATAGTTTGACCGCAGAGAACCCGACGCTGGGCCGGAACAGGTCCACCAGACAGGTTACAAACAGGCCAACGCTGGGTTTTTTCATCGTCTTTGTCACAGTTGGTTCGCCTTCTTCTGGGTAACGGGTCTGCGTGTATTGTTGCGCTGTTGCAGCCGCATTGTGGAAAGCCGCTGCCACTCGCCGCTGCGCTGCGCCTCAGCCATGCAGGTCTCTACAAAATTGATATGCTCGCAGGCACGCTGGCGCGAGAGCGCGGCATTGCCGGAAATAATGGCCTCAGCCAGCGCCTTGTGTTGCGCCAAAAGCGCATCGCGCGCGCCGGGGAATCCATAAATCAGCGAGCGATTATAGAACACACCATCCTCATGCAGCCGGTAGCAGGAGCGCAGCGTGTGCAGCAAAATAATGTTATAAGCACACTCGCCAATGGCATAGTGAAACTCAAGATCAATCCGTGCCTCTTCATCAAAGCGTTCAATTTTATGGGCGGCTTCCATCTTGTCGATGATGGATTGCAGCATAATCCGGTCATTTGCCGTGGCCCGAACAGCTGCGTGTCCAGCGGCAAGAGACTCAATTTCCCGACGATATTCCAGATAGTCGGCTGTGGCTTTCGGGTGCGAACCTATCAAATCCACTACGGGTTTGGAAAACACTTGGCCAATAATATCAGCGATAAACGTGCCGCCTCCGTGGCGCGTGATGATGAGGCCCTTGTCCTCAAGTTCCTTCAACGCATCGCGCAAAATCGGGCGCGACACCTCAAATTGCAGCGCCAGTTCGCGCTCGGCCGGCAACTGGTCTCCGACCCTTAGAACGCCCTCCAGTATGCGCTCCTCAATCTGCGAAACGACATCATCGGCAGTACGCGTGTGGCGAATGGGCTTGAATATTTCGACGGACATTGCGGCTCCTTGTCGACCAGAATAACGGATCGCTCAAACTGGTCAAGAATATTATCCACTTAGCCTGCGACAAATAGGCATCTAACTTCAATCGATTTTATCTTGGACACTTCAGATATCACGCGGCACACACTATTTGATGTCGCATTTCGACGGATTAGAAAAACCGCGTTTTGTTCAAACGACAAGAAACGACGGGGGTCGATATGGACGGATCAAGCGAAGCTTATGATATGCGGTTGTCCACCGGCACAGTGCTAGGCTTTGCCGCCAATCACCAGCGGCCTGCCGCGCTTGGCGAGGTTCACGCCAGACCATATCCACTGATTTCCGCGCCGCGCTTGCTCATTCAGCTGGCCTTTTTCACCGAGGCCGGGTTCGTGGTGGACCATGCGGTGCTGTCGGACCTAAGTCGCGCAGCAGGCGTTGCCCCGCCGGACAGAAGCGCGCGCCATCACATATTGAACTATGGTGCCGGCACGCTGCGCTGGGAGCGGCACACCGAGTTTTCGACCTATCTCTACGAAGGCCCAATCAGCAATGGCAATGGCAATCACGAGCATCCATTTGGTTCCGGCTTTTCCGCGCCCGGCACGGTGATTTCTGGCATACGTTTAGAAATTCACAAGCGCCCGCGCGATGCGAAAAAATTCTACGCCGCCTATGATGTCGCCAGCCTCTGCGCGTCTGAAATCGAAAATGGCACGGCGACAATTCTCACTGACTTTCGCCAGGACGCGGATGGTCTCACGCGCCTGACGATATTGGACGGCGGGCTGACACCGGCCCGTATTGGCGCGCTGGCGCAGCGGCTTATCGAGATTGAAACCTACCGCACGCTGGCTATGCTTGGCCTGCCGCTGGCCATATCGCTCTCCACCCGCATTCGCAAAATGGAAGACCGACTGGCGGCGCTAACACTGGAAATGAAGGATGGCGAAGGCCGCGACAACGCGCATTTGCTGGAGCAGCTAACCGAGCTTGCCGCCGAGTTGGAAGCTGATGCAGCGTCTTCGCTTTATCGTTTCGGCGCCAGCAAAGCCTATGACGGCATCGTGCTGGAACGCCTCGAAGCCTTGGAAGAAAAGCCCGTCGAGGGCTACGAAACGTTGGCCGCATTCTTGCAAAAGCGTATGGCCCCCGCCATGCGCACTTGTAGATCAGTGGAAGATCGCCAAGCCAACCTGTCGCGCAAACTCACCCGCGCCGCAAACCTTTTGCGCACATGGGTAGATGTCGCGCTGCAAAACCAGAACAGCGATTTGCTCACGTCCATGAACCACCGCGCTCGCCTTCAGCTACGCTTGCAGCAGACGGTGGAGGGCCTATCTGTGGCTGCGGTTTCCTACTATGTGGTCGGCCTATTTTCCTACCTCGCCAAGGGCGCGGAGGGCCATTTAGACGGCCTGTCACCCTCACTGCTGACGGCGCTATTTGTGCCCGTGGCATTGCTGGCAATTTGGCTGGTTGTGCGCCGGATTCGCAATCATCATAATGAGAGCTGATAGTATCCAGCGTTGACAGCCTTCCGCCCATAGCATCACTATAAGGCTCGTCCCTCCCAACGACATGGATTCGTCATCGTGACCGCACCTAAGACGCTTGTTTTGAACAGGCCATATGCCGCTTTTCTGTTTGATATGGATGGCACAATACTAAACTCCATCGTTGCCGCTGAGCGCGTCTGGACCAAATGGGCGGAAAAGCACGGGCTGGATGTGGCAACATTTTTGCCGACCATTCACGGCGTGCGCGGCTTTGATACCATTGCACGCCTCGGCCTGCCCGGCGTTGACCCGCAAGCGGAAACCGATCAAATTTGCGCCGATGAGATGATTGATTTGGAAGGCATCGTGCCAATTGGCGGCGCGATTGAGTTCCTCAATTCCCTGCCGCGCAACCGCTGGGCCATCGTCACCTCCGCACCTAAAGAGCTGGCACTGGTGCGCATGGCGAAAGCGGGCATCCCACGTCCGGATATTATGGTCACGGGCGAGGATGTGAAGCAAGGCAAGCCCAACCCGCGCTGCTTCATGATGGGCGCGGAAAAGCTAGGTGTGGATATTGCCGATTGTCTGGTGTTTGAAGATGCGCCCGCAGGCATATTGGCGGGCGAGGCATCGGGCGCGTCGGTCGTGGTCATCACGGCCACGCATACGCATAAGTACGAAACCGCGCTGGCAACCATTCCCGACTATACCGGCTATAAAGCATTGACGGGAAGCGATGGTCGCGTATCTATAACGCTCCAGACGTAGCGCGGAACCACTCCCATGACATCGCTGATGATGCCAAAACCCAATGCCAAGACGCTTGAGAAGCGCAGCGAAATCATCGCGCAATTGCGCGAGTTCGTGGATGGCGATGGCATCGTGGACAGCCAAACGGGAATGCGGGTTTTCGAGAGCGACGGGCTGACGGCCTACCGCCAAATGCCCATGCTGGTCGTGCTGCCACAGACCACGGCGCAAGTGTCAAAAATCTTGAAATATTGCGACAAGGAAAAGATCAAAGTCGTGCCGCGCGGCTCCGGCACATCATTGTCCGGCGGTGCGTTACCGCTGGAAGACGCTGTGCTTCTGGTGATGTCGCGCTTCAACAGAGTGCTGGATGTGGACCTGATGAACCGTACAGTGACAGCGCAGCCGGGCGTGACAAATCTAGGCATCACCCGCGCCGTTGAGGCGGACGGATTTTACTACGCGCCGGACCCGTCCAGCCAGATCGCCTGCTCCATCGGCGGCAATGTCGCGGAAAATTCCGGCGGGGTGCACTCGTTGAAATACGGGCTGACAGCCAGCAATGTTTTGGGCGTCGAAATGGTGCTCATCAATGGCGACATCATCCGCCTCGGCGGCCAGCATTTGGATAGCGAAGGCTATGATCTGCTTGGGCTGATGACAGGCTCGGAAGGTCTGCTCGGCGTCGTCACCGAAGTCACCGTTCGCGTGTTGCAAAAGCCGGAAACCGCTCGTGCGGCGCTCATCGGCTTTTCATCCAGCGAGGCAGCGGGCCAATGCGTGGCGGATATCATAGCGGCCGGCATCATCCCCGGCGGCATGGAAATGATGGACCGTCCCGCCATCCACGCGGCGGAAGATTTCGTACACGCTGGGTACCCGCGCGATGTCGAAGCGCTGCTAATCGTCGAGCTGGACGGGCCGGAGGCGGAGGTTGACGATCTTCTGACCCGCGTCGAGACAATCGCTTTGGCCAATAAATCCACCACGTTGAAAGTCTCAACGAGTGAGGCCGAGCGCATGAATTTCTGGGCAGGCCGCAAGGCGGCGTTTCCAGCCGTAGGGCGCATTTCGCCGGATTACTACTGCATGGATGGGACGATACCACGCAAAGAATTGCCCAAAGTGTTGAAGGGTATGCGCGAAATGTCCGAAAAATACGGGCTGAAAGTTGCCAATGTTTTCCACGCCGGCGACGGCAATTTACACCCGCTCATTTTGTACGATGCCAACATCGAGGGCCAGCTAGAAAAAGCCGAAAACTTCGGTGCCGATATTTTGCGCCTCTGCGTCGCCGTCGGCGGTGTGCTGACCGGCGAGCATGGTGTGGGCGTCGAAAAACGCGACCTGATGCCGGTGATGTTCAACCAGATTGATCTGGACACCCAAATGCGCGTGAAATGCGCGTTCGACGCCAACCATTTGCTCAACCCCGGCAAAGTCTTCCCCCAACTACGCCGCTGCGCGGAACTGGGGCGTATGCATGTGTCCGGTGGGAATTTGGCATTTCCTGAGATACCGAGGTTTTAGTGATAACTCACCTCCCCACCACCCCCACCGAAATCCGCGACATTATCCTCGCCGCCACTGAAACTGGCGAGACGCTGGAAATATTTGGCCAAGGTTCCAAGACGCGCATTGGCAGGTTGGTGACGGCTGACAATAAACTCGACCTTTCCAAACTCACGGGCGTGAATTTCTACGAACCGGAAGAACTTGTCATTTCGCTCAAAGCCGGAACGCCGATAGAGGAAGTCGAAGCGCTGCTGGTAACCAAGGGCCAACAATTGGCATTTGAACCGTTGGACTACGCCAATGTGCTGGCGCAAGTGCCGGGCAAGGGCACGATCGGCGGCGTTTTAGCCACTAATGCGTCCGGCCCGCGTCGTCTAAAAGCGGGCGCGGCGCGGGACCATATTTTGGGCATTGAGGCCGTGTCCGGTCGCGGTGAATTGTTCAAATCCGGCGGGCGGGTGATGAAAAACGTCACCGGCTATGATCTCTCCAAGGGAATTGCAGGTTCATGGGGCACGCTGGCGGTTTTGACAGATGTGATTTTCAAAGTGTTGCCCGCCGCCGAAACTGAGCAAACTTTGGTGCTGATAGGACTGGACGATGAAGCGGCAACCGTCGCGATGGCCGTGGCGATGGGCTCCAGCGCCGAAGTCTCGTCCGCCGCGCACCTGCCCATAACCGTGGTTAGCAAGGTGATCGACGGCACGCTGTCAGCCGAGCCAGCCACGCTGCTGCGCATCGAGGGCTTTGCCAAATCAGTGGCTTATCGTATTGAAAAACTCCGTACGTTACTGGGCATCAGGGCGGATATTTTGCCGGAAGATTTGTCCCGCAAACTATGGCGTGAAGTGCGTGATTGCGCGCCATTCGCCGACCACACCAACCGCCCGCTATGGCGTGTTTCCGTACCCCCGATGAGCGGCCACGCCATCGTTGCCGATATCAGATTGAAGGCAGGCGTGGATGCTTTTTACGATTGGCAGGGGGGACTGATTTGGATGCGCATGGAAAGCGGACCAGAGGCCACGCCGCTGCGTGCGCTCATTAAAAAACACGGTGGCGGCCACGCCACGCTCATCCGCGCCTACGAACATCACCGCCAATCAACGCCCGTCTTCGAGCCCCAGCCACCAGCCCTAGCCGCGCTGTCGCAACGGCTTAAGGAGCAGTTTGATCCGCTGGGAATTTTGAATCCGAGAAGGATGGTCTGATGCAAACATCCTTCACCCTTGCCCAACTTGCGAACCTCGCAACAGCGGAGGCGGACTCTATTTTGCGCTCTTGTGTGCATTGCGGCTTCTGCACCGCGACATGCCCGACCTATGTGACACTCGGCAATGAGTTGGATAGCCCGCGCGGGCGGATTTATCTCATCAAAGACATGCTGGAAAACGACCGCCCGGCAGACAAGGTGACGGTGACGCATATTGATCGTTGCCTGTCATGCTTCGCTTGCATGACCACATGTCCATCCGGCGTGAACTACATGCATCTTGTGGACCACGCCCGCGAGCACATTGAAAAAACCTATCGCCGCCCGATCATGGACCGCCTCATCCGTGCCACGCTGGCGGCAGTGTTGCCTTATCCGAACCGCTTCAAAACGGCGCTGAAACTGGCGCAGTTCGGCCACCCGTTCATCTCGACTTTTGAAAAAGTGTCGGTCCTAAAACCACTCGCTGCGATGCTGAAACTAGCGCCAAAAACACTGCCGGTTGCCGCGCCATTCGTGCCTGTGAAACTCGAAAAGCCAATCGCCCGCGTCGCCATTCTCGGCGGCTGTGCGCAGTCGGTATTGGACCCCGGCATCAATGCCACCACGCGGCGCTTGCTTAACCGTCTGAACATCGAAGTGGTGAGCCCCAAGGGCGAGGGCTGCTGCGGTGCGCTGACCCAACATATGGGCAAGCATGATGCCGCGCTGGCGTTTGCCAAAAACAATGTCGATGTATGGACCCGCGAAATCGAAAACGGCGGGCTGGATGCGATTATTGTCACAACATCCGGCTGCGGCACGACGATAAAAGACTACGGCCACATGCTGCGCTTGGATGCGGCGTATAAGGATAAGGCCGCGAAAATCTCGGCGCTGGCGAAAGACATCACTGAGTTCTTAAGCGAACTAGAACTGCCCGCGCCAAAGTTCAAGGCGGGCGTCACAGTCGCTTATCATTCTGCCTGTTCGCTACAGCACGGCCAGAAAGTGACCAAAGCGCCTAAGGATTTGCTCACCAAAGCAGGCTTTGTGGTGAAGGAACCAGCCGAAGGCCACCTCTGCTGCGGCTCGGCGGGCACATATAACATCATGCAATCCGATATCGCCACGCAGCTTCGCGACCGCAAAGTGAAGAACATCAAAGCGACAGGCGCGGTTATTATCGCCGCTGGAAATCTTGGCTGCATGAAACAAATTGGCGCGGCGACCAACATTCCCATCGTGCATACAGTAGAGCTGCTCGACTGGGCCTATGGCGGCGAGAAGCCTGCCAGCCTTCAATAAAAAAGCGGCGCCGTTGCAAGCGCCGCTTCTTAAGTGAGGCTAATTTGGTTTTTACTTATGCCCCACGCCCCTAACTGAAATCACTGCACGATAACTGTCGTGCCCACGCCGACGCGCTCATACAGGTCCGTCACGTCTTCATTGCGCATACGAATGCAGCCGGACGACACATTATGCCCGATGGTCCATGGCTGGTTTGTGCCGTGAATGCGATATTGCGTTGCACCAAGATACATGGCGCGTGCGCCGAGCGGATTGTTCGGCCCGCCATCCATATGGTCCGGCAAAATGCGGCCTTCCTTGGCGCGCACGCGGATTTTCATTTCCTGCGGCGGCGTCCAATCCGGCCATTCGGCCTTGCGCGTAATCTTATGCGTGCCGGACCATTCAAAGCCCGGCTTGCCAACGCCCACGCCATAGCGCCGCGCTTGACCATTGCCCTCGACTAAGAACAGGAAGCGCTGGCCGGTATCAATAACGATAGTGCCCGCTGGTTCGCTGCCGTCATACGACACTTCCTGTGGTAAAAATTGCGGATCAATTTCCTTCGATTGCTTTTCCGTAATATGGCTCGGAACTGTAAGCGAGGCCTGTTGCACCAGCGGTTCGGGCAGGGTGCGCTGCGGCTCAATCTGCACGATGCCGCTGCTAAACTGGGGATCAATCATCACTTTCGTACGCTTCTTGCGGGTCGTCGTCGCGCCGATGACAATCACATCGTCCGACGGCTGGCCAAGGATGACAGTGTCTGGAGACACGGTGCGCACCTTGCGCATTTTCAGCGGCGCAGGCATTTCGCGAAGCTGCATGACCCACGGCGCGGAAAGATCCGGCGAGACGATGATGGCGGGATTATTGCCATAGCGGTCAGTGGCCAGCGTCGGCATGGTGAGCAGGGAATAGGCCGAAAGACCGACCAAAAGAGTGGTGGAAATTTTACTCATAACAGGCGTACCTCGAACATTTCGCCACAGACAATTGTGAGACCTGAAACTGGCCTATGTCAGCAGTGTCGTAGAAAGATGAAGACAAATGGTGAATCAAATTTCATAAAAAGCAAATTGTGGCGTAAACCATTTGGTATGGTTACGCGCTGGTTTGCGGGCATAGTTAAGGAAGTCTAAAATGGCATTGGCGCAGGGTTTAATCGAGGGTTCAGACGGCAAAATCCGCTGCTGGTGGCCGGGCGCGGATGGCGAATATCTGCGTTATCACGACGAGGAATGGGGCAATGCGGTTACCAACGACACGCGGCTGTTCGAGAAAATCTGCCTCGAGGGGTTCCAATCCGGCCTGTCCTGGCTGACGATACTAAGAAAGCGCGACAATTTCCGCGCCGCCTTTGCGGAGTTTGATTTCCATAAGGTCGCGAAGTTTGATGACGCCGATATTGAGCGCTTGGTGGCAGACGCAGGCATTGTGCGCCATCGCGGCAAAATCGTTTCCACCATCAACAATGCCAACCGCGCGATAGAATTGGAGCGGGAATTTGGCTCGCTCAACGCCTATTTCTGGAGCCACGAACCGCCCGCCCATGAGCGCGACTTTACTTGCGATTTCGCCACGCTGACATCGCAGCCCACGAGTGCCGCTTCCACCCGCCTGTCGAAAGACTTGAAAAAGCGCGGCTGGAGCTTTGTCGGCCCCACTACCTGCTATGCTTTCATGCAGGCCATGGGGCTGGTGAACGATCATGTGGAAGGCTGTCATTGTCGCGCGCCGCTGCTGGCGGCGAGGGGTAAGATGGACAAGCATAAATAGCGAAAACGCCCGCTCACTGACCTATGATCGACGGTCCTTTGCAAATATTGACAGACCAATTCCGCTTATGATCATTGCTGAGCACACTATGTAACGCAGCGTGACTGGCTCACCCATAAGGGCGATGCCGCCACCGGCAGCAATGGCAGGTACAGAAAGTTGCACCAATGCGGCCTGAACCGAGGTTAATTGTGTTAATACGCGATACCACAGCGCATAGCCCAACCCAGATGTGATGG
This sequence comes from Phyllobacteriaceae bacterium, assembly GCA_043744175.1. GTDB lineage: Bacteria > Pseudomonadota > Alphaproteobacteria > Rhizobiales > Rhizobiaceae > JANMEX01. Next base: position 23,635 of record JAYTVD010000018.1, on the reverse strand, counting down.
CGCCCGAAATCAGCGCCAAAATGATGCCGGTGAGCGGGGTGGATATGCGTGCGTGATACAAAACTAGCAATGCCAATGCCATAGGGACAGATCGTAGGAAGTTACCCGTCGTAGCGTGCAGTGGATCACCGGATTTCTTGCCCCTAATCGAATAGACACCCCAAGCAAATCCAGCCAGCGCCATCAATGCAGAGCTAGCTGGATGCGGTGCGGTAATACCTGGCGAAATGAGCCAGACAAACGCCGCGAATGCGATGAATTGCCCAAGCCATTCGCCTGAACTTGGTCTGTCACCGCCATATAGACCCCATACAATCATCGTTGCTTGTACCGATGTGAAAAGCACCAGTGCACCTGTGCCAGCGGGAAGGCGAATATAGGCATAGGAAAAAGCGGCAGCGTAAATAAACAACGCTGTTGCTGAAGCCCAATTGCCAGCAATAACTGTGCTTTTTTTGTTGTCAAATCTGATAAGCAGCGCCAGTACGACGGCACCCGAGGCAAGCCGTATGAAGGTATAGCTGGCAGGGTCAATGGCAGTTGTGCCAAGCGCAAGTCTGCCAAGAACTGAATTGGCCGCAAAGGCAATCATCGTTAGTGTTGTGAGTATGAAAATCTGCATGCCATCACCCCGAGGGTATGATGTAGCATAAAATACGGGATTGCGCGCGAGCGCATTTCAGCACCCGCGCACTTCCGGTTATTTAGCGTTCTTGGCAATCCACTCATTCATGAATTTGATTTCCGCTTCCTGCGCGGCAATCACGCCTTCGGCAAGTTTGCGCATATCGGCATCCTTGCCATATTGTAGCTCGATTTTAGCCATTTCAATCGCGCCCCGATGATGGGGAACCATGCCCTTGGCAAAGTCCACATCGGCGTTGCCGGAAAACTCAATGGACATGCCGGTGTGCATGTCACTATTGGCTTTGGCAAAGGCGAGCGATGAAGCGCCTTGGTCGCCCTTCGGCTTGGACATATCCATGCCGCCCATGTCCATGTTGCTCATATCATGGTCCATTTTCATGCCACCCATTTGGCCCATGTCGTGGTCCATCATGCCGCCCATTTTAGGTGCTGCTATGAAGCCGAGCGCAAGGCCGATAACCAGCGCGATCAGCGCTGTTAGAAGTGTTTGATTTCTCATGTTTCAAATTCCTTTTAGATGTCAAAGTTCGAGCGAGTGCCGCAGGGCGCGGCTCGCGATACAAAGTCAGATAATAGGAATTAGGCGCGGGGAGGGGGTGTTAGCGGCAGGAGACCATTGCCGCGAAGGGTCGCATCCGCAACAATAAGCGGGCGCTCAATCTCAAAGGATAGTAACTGCGCCATTGGCGCCGCAGCCTGCATGGCCACGGTGGCGCTGCACATCACAAAATGCAGCGTGTTTGGCTTGTGGTCGCCCGCCTTGCCGCCAACCATATCGCCATGGCCCATGCCCGCCATAGCGGCATGTTCGCTGTGCAAATGAGCCCCATCCATCATCCGCCCCATGCCAAACGGCGCGCCGATGAGGGCGACGAGGATAAAGAGCGGCAGAAGGAAGCGAATTGGGTTCATATAGCTGATTTAGGTATTCACCGAAGGAAACGCAAGAACACTCCGCCCTTGCCCCTTGCCCCCCCTTCCGCTAGGAAGCGGCAAATAGTGAAGGCTCCATTCATCATGACCGACAAGCCCAAAAAGCAGCAGAAGCTCAAAGCCCGCCAGCCGCGTGGATTTGTGGATCGCACGCCAGACGATATCCGCGCGACGGATAAGATGGTGGCGCAAATTCGCAAAGTTTATGAGCATTATGGCTTTGATCCGGTCGAAACGCCGATGTTTGAATATACCGATTGTCTCGGCAAATTCCTGCCCGATACCGACCGCCCGAACGAGGGCGTGTTCTCGGTTCAGGACGACGACGAGCAATGGATGAGCCTGCGCTATGATCTCACCGCGCCGCTGGCCCGCCATGTGGCAGAAAACATCAACGAAATCCAACTGCCCTACCGCACCTATCGCCAAGGCTGGGTGTTCCGCAACGAAAAGCCAGGTCCTGGCCGCTTCCGCCAATTCATGCAATTCGATGCCGATACAGTCGGCGCGCCGGGCGTGCAGGCCGATGCCGAAATGTGCATGATGATGGCCGACACGATGGAAGCGCTGGGGATTAAGCGCGGCGATTACGTCATTCGGGTGAATAACCGCAAAGTGCTGGATGGCGTGATGGAAGCCATTGGCGTTACCGATGCGGGGCAGAAGCTCACCGTGCTGCGGGCGATTGATAAACTGGATAAGTTTGGAGTCGAAGGCGTCGCGTTGCTGCTGGGTGCAGGGCGCAAGGACGAGAGCGGGGATTTTACCAAAGGCGCGGGCCTGGACAAGTCTGCAATCGCTGTTGTTGAAAGCTATCTGATTTCAACGAAATTAAGTGGCTATCGGAGAGCTGAAGACGAACCATCGTTGGTTACTGGTGACGAATTGGAGCGCGTAGATGTTCCCAATAATTACTTTTCGAACCTTTCGAACATTGCGGGACTTGAAGGGGTATTTGGTGAGACAAATTCGGGGCAACAGGCTATCGCTGAATTGACTCAAATGTTCGAAATTATCGCTGGCGCGGGTTATGGTTCTAAACGAATTCGATTTGATAGATCTGTCGTCCGCGGCCTCGAATACTACACCGGCCCTGTTTACGAAGCTGAGCTCCTGTTCGATGTCACCAATGAAAAGGGCGAAAAGGTCCAGTTCGGCTCGGTCGGCGGTGGCGGGCGGTATGACGGGTTAGTGAAGCGCTTTACGGGGCAGGATGTTCCGGCCACCGGCTTCTCCATCGGCGTCTCGCGCCTGATGACTGCCTTGAAAAATCTTGGCAAGCTGGACGTCTCCGACGTCATCGCGCCCGTGCTGGTAACCGTAATGGACCGCGACACGGATAGCCTTGGCCGCTATCAAAAAATGACGCAAAAGCTACGCAATTCCGGCATCCGCGCCGAAATGTTCCAAGGCAATCCTAAGGATTTCCCGAAACAACTAAGATACGCCGACCGCCGCAACTGCCCGATAGCCATCATCCAAGGCGGCAACGAGCGGGCGGAAGGTAAGCTGATTATCAAAGACCTGATCGAAGGCAAACGCATCGCTGCGACCATTACGGATAACGCCGAATGGAAAGAAGCTAAGGCGGGCGAGAAGATGGTTGATGAAAAGGATTTGGTGGAAGAAGTGAAGCTGATGCTGGCGGCGCAGAAGGCTGGGGTATGATGGATAGCATGGCGCGAGGCGCCCCCCTCTGCCTGTCGGCATCTCCCCCGCAAGGGGGGAGATCGATAATCGTCAAATTTCGAAATTGGCAGCAGGCGGCGGTGAGCGTGATCTCCCCCCTCGCGGGGGAGATGTCCGACAGGACAGAGGGGGGCGCCTCGCGCCTAACTTTGCGGAGCGTCGCCCCATGACCCTCACCACCACGCTCACTACCTTCCTAGCCACGCGCAATGCAGCGGCGGTGAACATTCCCGTGCTCCAACCTGCCGATCCGTTCCTCGATATGGCAGGCGAAGATCTGCGCCGACGCATTTTCCTTACCGAGTCCGAAACCGGCAACACCTTATGCCTGCGCCCCGAGTTCACCATTCCCGTCTGCCTCGATCATATCGCCAACAAGGCGCACACGCCGCAGCGTTATTGGTATGTGGGCGAGGTGTTTCGCCAGCGCCGCGAGGGCGGCAATGAGTTTTATCAGGCGGGCATTGAAGACCTTGGCGAGCCGAATTTGGCCAGCGCCGATGCGCGTTCGCTGGCCGATGCTCATGCCCTGATTGCGGCGGCACTTCCAAACACAAAAACCCGCACATCACTCGGCGATCAAGCCGTGTTTGAGGCTGTGCTCGCCGCGCTCGGCCTGCCGCGCGGATGGCGTATGCGCCTTGCCCGCGCTTTCGGCGTGGAAGCATCGCTCAATGCGGCACTACAAGATTTAGGCCGCACGGCGGAAGTTGCGGTGGTCGATGAAGCGGTGGCTGCGCTGGTTAGTGACGGCGATGAAGCAGCTTTGGCCAACCATATCGCCAAGAAAATGAAACTCGCCGGCATCGCGCCATCGTTCGGCCGTAGCCCGCAAGAAATTGCCCGCCGCATGATGGAAAAGCACGAGCTGACCAGCGTGCGCCTGTCGCCCAAAGCACTGGCCGCGCTGACGGAATTTCTGTCCATCCATGTGCCGCTGCGCCAAGCGCCTGCCGCACTTTCCGCTTTCGCCATAAAATCCGGTCTCGCGCTGGATGAAGCGTTGGCGCGTTTTGGTGCGCGGGTGGAGGCCTGCGTTGCCGAGGGGCTCGACCTTAGCGCCATTTCCTATGACGCCGCCTTTGGCCGCCCGCTGGATTATTATACCGGCATGGTGTTTGAATTATTCGTCGATGGTCAGCCAAAACCGCTGGTCGGCGGCGGGCGCTATGACCGGCTGCTCACGCTGCTCGGCGCATCAAGCTCGATCCCCGGCGTCGGCTTTTCCGTCTGGCTGGACCGCATTGAACAGGTGGCCGCACAATGACCATTCGTCTCGGACTTCCCTCCAAGGGCCGCCTCAAAGAACAATCGCTGGAAGCGCTGGCAGGCTTCGGCATTAACGTGCGGCAAAGCGGCGATGCCCGCAAGTATAGCGCGGATATTGAAGGTCTGCCCGGCGTCGATGTGGCGTTTTTGTCGGCCTCCGAAATCGCCCGCGAGCTTGCCGCGGGAACCATCGACATGGGCGTGACGGGCGAAGACCTGCTACGCGAGACCATCGCCGATTTTGACGCCCGCGTGAGCATTCCCGCGCGCCTCGGCTTCGGCCATGCGGATGTCGTGGTGGCGGTTCCGGATAGCTGGATTGATGTCGTCACCATGGCCGATCTTGATGATGTGGCGGCAGAGTTTCGACAGCGTCATGGCCGCCGCCTGCGCATAGCTACCAAATATTGGCGGCTCAGCCAAAGCTTCTTCTCCGGCCAGCACGGCATTCAAATGTATCGTATTGTCGAAAGCCTAGGCGCAACGGAAGGCGCACCGGCGGCAGGGCAGGCGGATATTATTGTGGATATCACCAGCACTGGCTCGACGCTGCATGCTAATCAGCTACGCATTTTGGAAGACGGCGTGATGCTGAAATCAGAAGCGTGTTTGGCACTAACGAAGCGCGAACGCACAGATGAAGACGCCGCACTGGTGCGCCAAGTCATCGAAAAATTCTCATAAAAAAAGCCCGGAAAAACCGGGCTTTTTTCTAACTATTTGTCGGTGTTATGCACGCTTGGCATCAACCGAGTAAGCACCTGCGCCAGCAGCTGCGAGCGCCAAGAAGCCGCCTGCAATGGAGATGTTCTTCATGAACATAATCATCTGCATGCCTGTCGCATCGCCAGCGGAAGCTGAATAATGGAACACGTAGCCAGTGAACAAGCAGAAGGCCGCCAAAAGGTAGGAAGCGATGCGGGTCTGGAAGCCAATGAGAATGGCAATGCCGGCGACCACTTCAAATATAGCGGAGATCCAAGCCAAGGCTGTGCCAGCTGGCAAGCCCATAGCCGAAATGTAACCGGCTGTGCCTTCAATGGCACCAAATTTTTGAATACCGGCTGGGATGAAAAGAATAGCCAAGAAAATGCGGCTAATAAGCAAAGAAATAGAATTGGACATTGATAACCCTCTGTTGTTTCAGACGAAAGTCTTAACCTATTCTTAAGCAAACTGAAAGTCGAACAGTGACGACATATTGTCAATAAATTGCGAACGTTTGATATTTCGCTTTACAACTTTGGCCTTTGGGTAAACTCTCATCATGGGTAGCTGCATTGTTTGTAGAGGGCAAGTCACATGCGCAAAACATCACTGGTTCTAGCGCTACTTCTTTTATCAAACGCCGCAATCGCATGCGATGGTCCACCCATTTGCACCGTGATTGACCCGACAGGCACACCGCTGAACGTGCGCGATGGGCCGAATGGCAAAATTCTCTCTACGCTCAAAAAAGGCACCAAAGTGGAGTTCATTGAACACAAAGAGGCCAAGGGCAAGAAGTGGGCGCTTATTGCCAAATATAGCGAAAGCTGGGGCTATGTGTTCGCCGATTATCTGAAATGCACCGGCACTGACGAGCTTGGCAAAATCTGCACAGTCAAAGACCCGACAGGCACGCCGCTGAATATCCGCGAACAGCCCAATGGCAAAATCCTTGGCACGTGGGCCAATGGCGTGCGCGTGCGGCCCTATGAGGAAAAGAAGCTAAACGGCAAAAGCTGGGTGGCCGTTGAGCGCTTGGCGGAAGACAATAAAGCGGGCTGGGTGTTTGATCCGTATTTGAAATGCGAAGAAGGCGAGGGCTAATCAGCAGCCCTTCGGTGTCCATTCAGTAAGAATGAGCTTACCGCCCAAATCGCGATACACTACGGTTTGAACGCGCACCTTGTGCGATGCCTGTTTGACGCTGATGCACAGCTTGAAATTCTGCCCGGCAACAACTTGGCTCTGCGCATCAATGATTGAAAGCAGCTTTACCTTTTTAGATTCTGGAAGCGCGTTCTTCATTTTGACGGCGGCTTTGGCAATAGAAACCGCTTCCGGCGCATCTGCTGGCATGGCGCTGTAACCGCCAACAATCATCTGTCCGGCGTTCGCCTGCGATATGATGAGCACGCTGACGCAGCTCAGAATGTTCCAAAATTTCATGTCATCCGCCTTTCAAATCAAGCCAGACACTAGCGCATTATCGAGCCAGACGAAATGTCAATTGCTGCCCAAATCAACTTGAATAATATGTCCTGCTGCGGCAAAACAGAAGCCATGACCGCACTCACTACAATTGCTTTTGACGCCGATGATACACTCTGGCAAAATCAAAAATTCTTTGATGCCGCCGAAGCCGCCTGCATTAGTCTATTGTTGGCCTATGGCGAGAAATCGGCCGTCTCATCCCGCATGATTGAAACTGAGCGGCGCAATGTGAAGGTCTATGGCGTTGGCGTGAAGAGCTTCATGCTGTCGATGATCGAGACTGCCGTGGACGTTTCCAACCATGAAGTTTCGCCGAAAACCATCAAAAGGATCATCGAGATTGGCCGCGAACTAACGAACTATCCCATCGAAGTATTGCCCTATGTGCATGAAACACTGGCGCTGTTATCGCAAAGCCACAGGCTTGTGCTTATCACTAAGGGCGATCTGTTCGACCAAGAGCGTAAGTTGAACGATAGCGGCTTGGCGGAGTATTTCGCGAAAATCGAGATCGTTAGCACCAAAGTCCCGTCCACTTACCAGCGGATATTTGAGGCGCACGGTGATGGTCCAGCGCGGGCGATGATGATTGGTAACTCATTGAAATCGGATATTCTCCCGGCGCTTGAAGCGGGGAGTTTTGGTGTCCATATTCCTCATCATTTGATGTGGGCGTTGGAACACGCCGAGCCGCCCGCCGATAATCATCGCTTTCATGTGCTTGAAACCGTGCAGCAATTGCCGGATTTGATCGATAAACTTCGCTAAGAAACAGTCTTCCCGAGGGAATAGCATGGCCAGCCCAAACCGCTCATCAAAGCCTCTGAAAAAGGCACCAAGCCGCTTTTCTCATGTGGTCACCGAATTTCTAAGCTCCGAAGCCGCAGGCGGCATCGTGCTGATGGCCTGCGCTGCGCTGGCTTTGCTGGTCGCAAATTCGCCGCTGGCGGAAACCTATTTTCACACGTTGCACGTCGAAGTCGGCGGACTGTCAGTCCTGCATTGGATCAATGATGCGCTGATGGCGTTGTTCTTTTTACTGGTGGGACTTGAAATCAAACGCGAGTTTCTGGGCGGCGAACTGTCGACCTGGCAGCAGCGCGCGTTGCCCGCCTTCGCAGCCCTTGGCGGCATGATTGTGCCCGCGCTAGTCTATGTGGCGTTCAACAGGCACTCGCCGGATACGCTGAAAGGCTGGGCAATTCCCGCTGCCACGGATATCGCCTTTGCGCTGGGCATTCTCTCGCTTTTGGGCAAGCGCGTGCCGCCATCACTCAAGATTTTCCTCGCCGCACTCGCCATTATGGATGACCTCGGCGCAGTCATCATCATCGCGATTTTCTACACCGCGCAGCTTGATGTGATGATGCTCGGCGGCGTTGCTATGGTGACGCTGGCGCTGGCAATAATGAACATCGCGGGCGTGAAAATGCTCCCGCCCTATTTGGCGCTCGGCGCGCTGCTATGGTATTTCATGCACGCTTCTGGTGTTCACGCCACGCTAGCAGGCGTGGTTCTGGCGCTCACAATTCCCATCAATAAAACCGAAACCTCGCCGCTGCACATACTGGAGCATGGCCTGCATAAATGGGTGGCGTTCCTCATCGTCCCGATATTCGGCTTTGCCAATGCGGGCGTCTCGCTGGCGGGCGTGTCGTTTGAAAAACTCCTGGATCCCGTCACGCTAGGCATCGCCGCAGGCCTGTTCGCTGGCAAACAAATCGGCGTCTTCGCCAGCACATGGCTAGCCATCCGCACCCGCCTCGCCATCATGCCCGCCAGCGCCAACTGGCCTCAAATCTACGGCGTAGCCATAATCTGCGGCGTTGGGTTTACCATGAGCCTGTTTATCGGGTTGCTGGCATTTCCGGGCAGTGAGGCACTGGGCGATGCAGTGAAGATTGGCGTGTTGCTGGGCTCGGTTTTGTCGGGCGTGCTGGGGGCGGGGGTGTTGGTGCTGGCGGGCAATACGCAGAAATAGATACCCCTTCCATTTCCCCCCAAAATGCACTATACGCCCCGCAGCATTGACTAAACCCTTTGCTTCCACGGCCCTTGCTGGACGACATCCCGGCTATGGGCATCCCCAATCCTCCAACATAAAGGATATTACGATGTCGATTACGCCTGAACGCAAACAGGAAATCATCAAGGAATTCGGTCAAGCCGCTGGCGATACCGGTTCCCCTGAAGTGCAAGTCGCAATTTTGTCTCACCGCATTGCGAACCTGACCGAACATTTCAAAAGCCACAAGAAGGATAACCATTCCCGTCGTGGTCTTTTGGCGCTCGTTTCGCAGCGTCGTTCGCTTCTGGATTATCTAAAGCGCAAGAATGAAGCACGCTATACCACGTTGATTACAACGCTCGGTCTGCGCCGCTAACCTTTCAGACCGGCGGAGGTTTATCCCTTCGCCGGTTTTGTTTTTCGGGCAGCTACCTGCCCAGATGCCCCGCAGCGTCTATCCCAACTGCGGAAAACAAGCCGGACCTGTCCATGGGGCAGGATTGCAGGATGCCCGCAGGATTTGCGGATCATTTTACGGACATCCTGCTGTCTTGCCCGTGGCCCGTCCACAAAACGTAACGCCGGTGAATGCACCGGATGAAGCAGATTTTGAGCGATGCTCGGCATGGTCCGGCGTCGTCGATTTGCTTATGTAAAGGACAAGATATGTTCAAGCACCACAAAGTGGAAGTGCAATGGGGCGGCCGTCCGCTCATTTTGGAAACAGGCAAAATCGCCCGTCAGGCTGACGGCGCTGTTTTGGTGACCTATGGCGAGACAGTGGTTTTGGCCACAGTTGTTTCAGCCAAGTCGCCAAAGCCAGGTCAGGATTTCTTCCCGCTGACCGTAAACTACCAAGAAAAAACCTATGCCGCCGGTAAAATTCCTGGTGGCTATTTCAAGCGCGAAGGCCGTCCTTCAGAAAATGAAACATTGGTTTCACGCCTGATCGACCGTCCAATCCGCCCCTTGTTTGCTGATGGATACAAGAACGACACGCAAGTGGTTTGTACCGTTGTCCAGCACGACATGGAAAACAATCCAGACATCGTTTCGCTCATCGGCGCATCGGCTGCTCTCACGCTTTCCGGGGTGCCTTTCATGGGCCCCGTTGGCGCAGCGCGCGTTGGCTTTATCAATGGCCAATATGTTCTCAACCCGAACGTTGATGAAATGCCAGAATCGAGCCTCGATTTGGTTGTTGCCGGTACTGGCGACGCCGTATTGATGGTGGAATCAGAAGCCAAGGAACTTGACGAAGAAACCATGCTCGGCGCGGTTATGTTCGGCCATCGTTCATTCCAGACCGTCATCGACGCCATCATCAAGCTGGCAGAAGTGGCCGCTAAGGATGCCCGCGACTATACGCCAGACGATTTCTCCGCACTCGAAGCCGAAATGCTGAAAGTTGCCGAGGATGACCTCCGCGTAGCTTACAAAATCATCGACAAGCAGGCCCGCTACGTGGCTGTTGATGCCGCTAAAGCCAAGGTGAAGGCAGCGTTCACGCCAGCCGAAGGCGAGGCAGCAGCTTACACTGCCGAGCAAGTCGGCGTAGTGTTCAAGTCCATCCAAGCCAAGATCGTTCGCTGGAACATTCTTGATACAGGCTCGCGCATTGATGGTCGCGATCTTTCAACCGTTCGTAAGATCGTGTCCGAAGTAGGCCTTCTGCCACGCACCCACGGTTCCGCCCTGTTCACACGCGGCGAAACACAGGCCATCGTTGTTGCCACGCTCGGCACTGGCGAAGATGAGCAGTATGTGGATTCGTTGACCGGCATGTACAAGGAAACCTTCCTTTTGCATTACAACTTCCCTCCATATTCAGTCGGTGAAACCGGCCGTATGGGCTCGCCCGGTCGTCGCGAAATCGGCCATGGCAAGTTGGCTTGGCGCGCAGTGCGTCCGATGCTGCCTGCCAAGGAAGCGTTCCCGTACACCATCCGCGCTGTATCGGAAATCACTGAGTCCAACGGCTCGTCCTCAATGGCAACAGTGTGCGGCACATCGCTGGCATTGATGGATGCGGGCGTTCCGCTGAAATCCCCTGTTGCTGGTATCGCCATGGGCCTCATCAAGGAAGGCGAACGTTTCGCTGTTCTGTCCGATATTCTGGGTGACGAAGATCACTTGGGCGATATGGATTTCAAGGTGGCTGGTTCCGCTAACGGCATCACTGCCTTGCAGATGGACATCAAAATCGAAGGCATTACCGAAGAGATCATGAAGGTCGCTTTGGAGCAGGCAAAGGCCGGCCGCATTCACATTCTTGGTGAAATGGGCAATGCCATCACTGAAGGTCGTTCAGAGCTTGGTGAATTTGCACCGCGCATTGAAATGATGAACATTCCAACTGATAAAATCCGTGACGTTATCGGTTCCGGCGGCAAGGTCATTCGCGAAATTGTCGAAAAGACAGGCGCGAAGATCAATATTGAAGATGACGGTACAGTAAAGATCGCCTCGTCCTCCGCCAAGGAAATCGAAGCCGCTAAGAAGTGGATTCACTCCATCGTTGCTGAGCCAGAAGTTGGCCAGATTTACGAAGGCACTGTTGTGAAAACCGCTGATTTCGGCGCCTTCGTCAACTTCTTCGGCGCGCGCGATGGCCTCGTGCACATCTCGCAATTGGCTTCCGAGCGCGTTCAAAAAACCACTGACGTTGTCAAAGACGGCCAGAAGGTTTGGGTCAAGCTCATGGGTTTTGACGAACGCGGCAAAGTGCGCCTTTCCATGAAGGTTGTCGATCAGGCAACCGGCAAGGAATTGGCCAAGACTGAAGAAGCTGGCGAGTAATTAGTTCGCTGACGGACAATTGAGAACGGGCGCGAGTTGATCGCGCCCGTTATTTTATGGAACCAAAAATATGGACGACGGCGCGCTCAAAACTTTGTTCTTGCCCTTAGAGACAGGCGAGGTCCCAGTCGGCGATGGCAACTGGTTGTTTCTGGGCGCAGATGTGCCGCCGTTTGATTGCCCAGTGGCGAAGTCAAATCTCCACGCCGTGCAGGGCTTTCGCCCCACTTTTAATCTGCTAACCGCTTCCAAGTTAAACGTCACGCCGACAGTGCCCGACGGCGAGTTTAGCGGCGCACTCATTTTGCTCTCGCGCCACCGCGGCCAAAACCGCGCCTTCCTCAATCAAGCGCTGGATAGGGTAAGGGCAGGCGGCGCAATTTTGGTTTCCGGCGCAAAGACCGACGGCATCGCGCCAATTGCCAAGGAAATCAGCGAACTTTTCGCAATCTCGGGCAACGTCTCCAAAAACCATGCCAAGGTTTTCTGGTTCGAAAACCAAGGCTCTGCGCGATTTGAGGAGCCGGAAGAAGCGCTGGTCGATGGCCGCTTCGTCACCGCCCCCGGCATGTTTTCATCGCAGCATATTGATCCCGGTTCCGCATTTCTGGTCGAACATTTGCCAGCCGATATGAAGGGCAACATTGCGGATTTCTGCGTCGGTTGGGGTTACCTAGCCGCCGAGGCAGCGCTTAAATGCAAGGCTCTGAAATCCATCGCGCTCTATGAGGCCGACTACGCATCCCTGGAAGCCGCGAAAATCAATATGCTTAACATCGCGCCTGCCATGCCAACCACCTACCTATGGCAGGATCTAATCGGCGAAAAAGCCAAGGGCGATTTCGATACCATCATCATGAACCCGCCCTTCCATCAGGGCAGGGCAGCTGACGCAGGCATTGGCAACGCCATCATCCGCAATGCCCACAACGCCCTCCACAAAGGCGGCAAACTATACCTCGTCGCCAACCGCGCATTGCCTTATGAGGCAACCTTAAGCGCCTGCTTTTTCAAGACCGGCGAATTGGCAAGAAATAATTATTACAAGGTGTTGTGGGCCACGAAGTGAGGGTGGTCAGTCCTTAACTTCAAAATCACTGAGAAACTTCAACATATCAGCAGAGGGCTTCGGCCAGCTATAATACCCATTATCTATCCAACTCTTCGTATTGGGAACGTTCGTTTCTAACTCAACCCAATACCAAAGCGTGTCATGTGGAATTAAGAACCGCATGCCCACAGTACGGATGCTTAACTTAATGTCATGTCCAAGCGATTTCTTCTCCACAAAAGGGCGATTTTTTTCAAGGAGTTTAACAGATGTACTCTTACGATGGGTTTTGGTCCCACTATTCACCGAGACACGCTCATTAGCTTTCATTTTCGTTTCCCTTTTTGAAGCAGAGAAACTAAATGTTGGAGCTGAAACAACTTCCAGCCTTTCGGTCCATTTAGTGCCTGTGCGCTCAGCAAAAGATACATAAAGATCACCATAGCGCTCACGATAGGCAGATTTGACCCAGTCAATAATATCTGCCCGCCCGCCGTTAGTACGCCAATCTGTTTTGGCTATTGGAAACCAGTTGCAGGGATGAACGTTTAGAAGGAAGCGCCGCTCCAGTTCACTTTTTGACCAGCTTTGCCAGTTTGTGTCAAGATTTTTTGCGGGTATAATATGAGCAAGATGATACCCAGCACGGTTTAGAGTATCCACTTTTGGAATGCGGAACATGTGCGTTGGAATCCGCTCAAAAAAGGCATCAGGACTGCCAGAAAGCGGCTCCAAGCCATATAAAACGGCGTGGATCCACCAACCGGGGCTATTGTCAGAACCAATAATTCGATCATTAAAAGCGCTTATATTTGGTACGCCGCGTACTATGCCTTTGACCGACCGCACGATGTGCGCAGGATTTTCTGACGCCATATATCCGGACATTATCGCGTCAAATAAACGAACGCGCTCGACGGAAGGTAGGTTGGGTTCGACATAATTATCGAAAAAAATTTTGAAACTTCCCGAAAACTCAAGGGGACATCTGATAATCGGTGTTCTCATCAGTCCTTCCCATAAAACGACGTTCACTGACCAAAGGCATACGGATACCAAATGAAGTTGCCGCAGCCGGATACTCTGCGCCATATGAGTCCTTCATCGCCTTATCGTCCAAGTGTTAGCGTCCTTCCATTCAACTCATGAGAGAGGCTATCAACATTATCCAAATATGCAAACTGTAGGAATCATCAGTGTTGATTCAATCTTTGTCAGTTCAAACGCAGCTGGCGATTTGCAATACGCGTGATGAAATTGGTTTAATAAACAAAAACTAGCGGACAATTCCAGTCCATGCTTTGCTAAGAAAAAACGGCGGCGATTCATGACGGCAACTACAAAAAGCGATCTCGATTCAGCCTATTCATGGCAGCGGCTTTGCGTTTCTATGATTATTTCCACGGTCGGCAGTGTCGGCATGTGGGCCATCATCTTGGTGCTGCCCAAGGTGCAGGCGGAGTTTAATGTGGATCGCGGCGGCGCGTCTTTGGCTTATACTGCGACGATGGTTGGCTTTGCGTTTGGCAATTTGCTCATCGGGCGCGCGGTGGATCGTTGGGGCATCGTGCCTGTTTTGATTGCCGCGGCATGTTCATTAAGTTTAGGATTTAGTGCGTCCGCACTGTCGCATTCACTCATCACATTTTCCCTGTTCCATGGTATCTTCATTGGCACAGGTAGCGCGGCATGTTTCGGCCCGCTGATTGCCGATGTCTCGCATTGGTTCAACAAGCGGCGGGGCATTGCCGTGGCGTCGGCTGCGTGTGGCAATTATTTTGCCGGCGCAATCTGGCCGCTGGTTCTGAAAGGGCCGCTGGAAACTATCGGCTGGCGACCAGTGTTTTTCGCCATTGCTGCCATTTGCCTTGTTGTCATGATACCGCTGGCGCTATTCCTTAAGCGTCGCCCAGAGCAGCATACCGTGGCAGGCGGCATCAACTCTGTGGCGCTGAAGCCGACAAATCTATCGCCGCAAATGCTACAAACATTGCTCATTATCGCAGGGCTCGGCTGCTGCCTCGCCATGTCAATGCCGCAAGTTCATATCGTCGCTTACTGTGCCGATCTTGGTTATGGCCCCGTGGCGGGTGCGCAAATGTTGTCGGTTATGCTGGCGGGCGGCATCGTCAGCCGGTTGGTATCAGGAATGCTGGCAGACCGCATCGGCGGCATCAAAACGCTACTCATCGGCTCAGCACTGCAATGCTTGGCGCTGTTTTTGTACATCCCGTTTGACGGGCTTGCTTCCCTCTATGTTGTCTCACTGGTGTTCGGCCTATCACAAGGCGGTATCGTGCCGTGCTATGCGATAATCGTGCGCGAATATATGCCGGCCAAAGAAGCCGGAAAATGGGTGGGCGTCATCATCATGGCAACGGTGTGGGGCATGGCCATCGGTGGTTGGATGACTGGATGGATCTATGACATGACGGGTTCATACCAAACGGCCTTTATCAACGGCATCGTCTGGAACTTGATGAATATCGTTGCGATATCACTAGTGTTGTTTCGCACAGGAACCACAGGCAAACAGGCGCTTGCCTAAAGGTTATCACGCAGCGCGGTTAGCCACAGTCACTTCGCTCAATTCTGAAATCCGCTTGGCCATCGGCACAGGCCGACCAAACAAATAGCCTTGCCCGACATCGCAGCCCGCGGCGCGTAGCAGCGTTGCCTGACCTTCAGTCTCCACACCCTCAGCCGTGGTATGCACACCAAGCGCACGAGACAGCCCAACGATGGTGGAAATAATCGCGCCGGTGTTGCCCTCTTTTTCCATCCGATTGACGAAGGAACGGTCAATTTTTAGCTTTTGGAATGGTAAATCAGCCAAATATGTGAGGTTGGAATAGCCTGTACCAAAATCATCTACTGCCACTGAAACGCCCATACGAGCAAACTCGTGAAGGATGAGCGCGGTCTTTTCGCGGTCTTCCATGAGTAGGCTTTCAGTGATTTCAAGCTCAAGTCGCTTGGCTGGAAGGCCTGTGTCATGCAACGCCTTTTTGACGGTCGCCACCATATCACTCAGCAAAAATTGTGCAGGGGACAAATTGACAGCCACAAAACTATGCTCTGGCAGGTGCAGCGCATCGGCGCAAGCTTGGCGCAAAACCCAGTCACCCAGTGGTGCAATAAGCCCGGTTTCTTCCGCAACTGGGATAAATTCAATAGGCGGGATGAGACCTTTTTCCGGGTGCCGCCAGCGCACTAGCGCTTCATAACCAACAATTACACCGGTCGAGAGATCGAGTTGGGGTTGGTAGTGCAGCTCGAAATCCTTGCGGTCGAGCGCGCCTTGCATCTCTGCCTCAATCCAGCGGCGATGATCGGCCACGCGTCCAAACTCGGGCTCGAACAATGTCCATTGATTACGACCCTTGGCCCGTGAGCGGTGCAACGCCAAATTAGAACGTCGCAGAATCGCCGCCTGCTCAAGATGGTCTTTCGCGATTTCGGTAACACCTACTGAAAGAGACAATATCACGCGCCGATCGTCGATCAGATATGGTTCACTAACCTTGGCCACCAGAGCGTCAAGGACAATCTCCAAGGCCGGAATTGCAAATTCATCTCCCACCACAATGCCAAACTCGCAGGCACCAAGGCGTCCGAAAACGGCATTCGCTGGAAGGCAAGATTGAATGCGGGCAACGGCCTCGCTAATCAAACGATCTCCCGTGCGGTAGCCCAGAGCATCATTAATCTGCTTAAAGCGATCTAATTCGATGTCAATAAAATAGGTCGTATTTCCGGTTTGTTGGCGGGATAAAGCCACCCGGTCGATATCCATCAAAAACTGCCGACGGGATGGAATGCCGGTTAAGCTATCAATGGCGGATGCAGTGAGAAGGGCGGATGCGTGGGCTTCAATCCCTTGGAAAAAAGCCAACGCACAGCCCGATGCGGCTAATGCGGAAAGGCCGCCAATCACAATGTTAGTTGCAATTGCATCAGGACCGTTTTCGGAGCCAAGCCCGATGGCGAATGCCCAAATACCTAAACTTGCGCCGCCAAACGCAGACGCGAGCACGGTTGTGGTCTTAAAGAGCCTATCGCGTCCTAGCTTAGTAATCTTGCCCATTTTCTTCCCTCTGCTGACTTATTCTAAGGAATAACAATTAAGGGCGGTTTTCAAGAAAGCATTGTATTTTAGGCAACCTTGGCAATATCCGGCTCAGCCATGTAAGTCGTTGGATGTTTGTCATGGTTGAGGTTTTTGACAGCAATTGCCCGTACCAGCCGCGCGTGTTGAATGGCTTGTGGCCTGCCGTACAAGAATCCTTGAATAACAGTGCACCCCGCAGCGCGCAGCAAAACTTCCTGGTTTTCAGTCTCAACACCTTCCGCAACAGCTGTCGCACCTAGTGCGCGTGCCAAAGCGATAATAGCCGAAACTATTTGCGCCATGTGCATGTCCTTTTCGATACGATCAATAAAAGATTTATCAATTTTTAGCTTTTTGAACGGCAGGTCTGCAAGATAGCCAAGGTTTGAATATCCCGTGCCAAAATCATCAATGGCAATGGAAACACCCAAGGCTGCTAGTTTATTAAAGACTTCGGCGGCGCGTACCCTGTCCTCAATCAATGTGGACTCGGTAACTTCAAGCTCTAAACGGTGCGGTGCCAAACCAGTTTTTTGTAGAGCTGACGCTACGATTTTTACAATATCCCCGTTTAGGAACTGCACTGGTGAGATATTGACAGCTATGGATACATCATTTTCAAATTCCGCAGCGTCACGGCAGGCCTGTAAGATTGCCCATCGGCCAAGCATGTTTATGAAGCCATTTTCTTCCGCAATGCTGATAAAATCCAATGGCGGAATATAACCGCGTTGTGGATGCTTCCAGCGCAAAAGCGCCTCGAAGCCCCGTATCGTTCCATCAAGAATATTATATTGCGGCTGGTAGTGCAGGCTAAATTCGCCGCGTTTCAGCGCTTCCCGCATTTCAACTTCGACCCAGCCGCGGAAGTCTTCCCGCACACTCATGTCGTTTGAATAAACCGTCCAGCAACCGCGACCAGAAAGCCGCGTTTGCTTGAGCGCCATGTGTGCACCGCGCACCGTTTCAGCGACAGTATTGCCAGATTTAATTTCCACAATACCCAAGCTGCACGTAACGGCTGCCACAATACCACCAACCATATAGGTTCCCGATAGTACTTCGATAAGGTGGTCAGAAACCGCTTCAATTTCATCCGAGTTTTCGCGTGTCTCCAGTATAAGGCCAAATTCGCCGCCGCCAAAGCGACCGACTTGACCTATTGTGCCCGCCATTTTTTCGATGCGGTTGCCAACCTGCCGGATCAAATCATCGCCAGCGCTGAACCCGTGAATGTCGTTGAAATCCTTAAAACGATCAATTTCAACGTCGAGTAGGAAGACTCTGCGCTTATCATTTTTCGGGCTGGATAGCTGCTTCTCAACCAGTTCAATCAGTCCTGACTTGGAGAACAAGTCTGTGAGTGGATCAATCATCGCTGTCTTTTTTACAAACGATTCATTCTCATCAATTCCGGAGAAAAATGCCACCGATGCTGTGCTTGCGCAAAGGGCCGACAGGCCTGCGACCATGCCGCCAATTGTTGCAATTGGCATTTGTTGAACTGCCGTGAGGGTTCCAGCCAAGTTCAATGCCCAGAGTCCAAGCATCCCACCACCGAAGCCGCTGGCCGCAATAGTCAAAGCTCTGTGACTTTTCTTAATTCGTGAATACATTGCCAATAAAATCACCCCGATTTTGGATGACTATGGTCAGCAAGTGTTAATCGCGCCTTATTTGGCGGTCCGCTAGCACAGTGGGCCAAGAACAAATCGGAAAAATGGTTAGCAAATATCTAATTTAGAGCGAATCAAAGCGCTTGAGCTCATCCAGCGTCGGCATGGACATATTGCTGTAGCCGGAATCCACATAATGGATTTCGCCCGTAACACCGCTGGATAAATCCGACAGGAGATATAGCGCCGAGCGGCCAACATCTTCGATGGACACAGTGCGGCGCAACGGGGCATTGCGGGACTGATAATTGAGCATAGCACGTGCATCGCTAATGCCAGCGCCTGCAAGCGTACGAATGGGGCCTGCAGATATCGCGTTCACGCGAATGTTTTCCGGACCGAAGTCGGCTGCCAAATAGCGCACCATTGCTTCAAGCGCCGCTTTGGCAACGCCCATCACATTGTAGTTGGGCATAACGCGGGTTGAACCGCCATAAGTCAGCGTCAGCAACGAACCGCCAGCCTTCATCAGGCGACCGGCGCGCTGAGCCACTTCAGTGAACGAATAGGCTGAAATCACCATTGTGCGCGTAAAATTATCGCGCGTGGTGTTATCGACATAACGTCCCTTAAGCTCATTCTTGTCAGAAAAACCAATCGCGTGGACAACAAAATCAAGCCCTCCCCAGCGCTTCTCAATGGCTTCGAACATCGCATCGACGGACGCGATATCTTCCACGTCACAAGGGATCAAAAAGTCAGAACCAACTTCTTTGGCAAGTGGTGCAACACGCTTGCCAAAGGCCTCGCCCTGATAGGCAAAGGCCAGTTCAGCCCCATGCCCCGCCAATTCCTTCGCAATGCCCCACGCAATTGAATGGTCGTTTGCAACGCCCATAATTAGCCCGCGCTTGCCAGCCATAATTCCAGCCATCAGTCTCTCCCCGTTCCCGTTTTCAGGACTTATCTATCAAGACGCTGGAAAACCAACGTCGCATTTGTCCCGCCAAACCCGAATGAGTTAGAAAGCACGGTGTCTAATTTCGCATTGTCGATGCGCTTGCGCACAATTGGTAGATCGGCAAAATCTGGATCAATCTCGTCTATATGAGCGCTTTCACAGATGAATTTATTGTTCATCATCAGCATCGAATAAATCGCTTCCTGCACGCCAGTCGCACCAAGCGAATGCCCGGTAAGCGACTTTGTTGCCGAAATATGCGGAATATTGGCACCGAACACTTCGCGGATGGCAACTATTTCTTGACGGTCGCCAACTGGCGTCGAGGTCGCATGCGGGTTGATATAGCCGACAGTGCCTTTGACGGTCGCCATCGCCATTTTCATACAGCGCGCTGCGCCTTCGCCGGATGGGGCAACCATGTCATAGCCGTCAGAAGTGGCGCCATAGCCAGTGATTTCGCCATAGATCTTCGCGCCGCGTGCTTTGGCCATTTCCAGTTCTTCAAGCACCAAAACGCCAGCACCACCAGCGATAACGAAGCCATCACGGTTCTTGTCATACGCACGGGAGGCAACACTTGGGCGGTCATTAAAGTCCGATGACATCGCGCCCATGGCGTCAAACAACACTGAAAGCGTCCAGTCCAAATCTTCACAGCCGCCAGCAAAAACACGGTCCTGCTTGCCCCACTGAATCATCTCATAGGCATTGCCGATGCAATGATTGGAGGTCGCACAGGCAGAGGAAATTGAATAATTCACACCCTTAATTTTGAAATTGGTAGCCAGAGTGGCGGAAGCCGTGGAGGACATCGCTTTTGGCACGGCAAACGGGCCGACGCGCTTTGGACCTTTTTCACGGGTGATATCTGCCGATTCCACTATTGTCTTGGTCGAAGGGCCACCGGAACCCATAATGATGCCGGTCCGCTCATTAGAAACTTCGTGCGGCTCAAGACCGGCGTCCGCTATGGCTTGGTCCATCGCTACATGGTTCCAAGCTGTGCCACGGCCATGGAAACGCATGGCGCGACGGTCAACCAGAGTCTCTGGATCAAGCGTAGGCGCACCCTGAACCTGACAACGGAACCCGAGCCGGACATGGTCTTCTGCCCGTGAAATGCCGGACTTGCCCTGCTGAAGCGAGGCCAGAACCTCAGCAATATCGTTGCCTATAGAGGAAACGATGCCCATACCAGTTACCACAACGCGTCTCATGGTATATTCCTTTCAGTCAGTCTCTAACTTATGAGGCTGTAGCGGAACTGACTTTCGACAGTCCAACTTTCAAATCAGATGCGGTGTAGATCTGCTCGCCATCGGCTTTTACCCAGCCATCGGCAATGCCGAGCACCAAACGTCCGCGCATCACCCGCTTGAAGTCGATACCATATTCGACCAACTTTGTCTTTGGTGTGACCATGCCTTTGAACTTCACTTCGCCGGTGGAAAGCGCCATGCCGTAGCCGGGCTCGCCCAACCAGCCAAGGTAAAACCCGGTCAATTGCCACATTGCATCAAGGCCAAGGCAGCCCGGCATAATTGGATTGCCAATGAAATGGCAAGGGAAGAACCACGCATCTGGCTTCACATCGAATTCAGCACGGATATAGCCCTTATCGAACGCGCCACCGGTTTCGGATACGTCTGTAATGCGGTCAAACATAAGCATGGGGGGAGCGGGAAGTTGTGCATTGCCGGGGCCGAACATTTCGCCACGTCCACACGTCAGTAGCTCTTCGTAGTCGTAGCTCGATTTTTGCGTTGCCATTCTTCTGTCTTGCCCCTGAAAATGCTTACATAAGGTAATCGCTTCCACGTCCACTAACACAGACAATCCGGCTGTAAAACCGTTCTGCAGCTGTTTCCACGGCCTTTGTCTGAAATTCTTGCCAAGGGAAGGGAGCAACATGCGATATTTCGCAACATTGCATCATTCCCTTCTAGCCTATATATGCTAATCAGAATTTTGGTGGCTCAAGGAAAATTGCGGTGCGCGGTGTTACGCCTCTATCAATAGAAGATCGTTTGCGTGTTGTTGGCTTGCGCCCGACGCGCCAGCGTTGCGACCTTGCCAATCTGATTTTCCGTCAGGGCGACCGGCATTTTACCGCCGAAAGCTTGCAAGGCGAAGCCAGCGCTGCCTGTATTCCTGTTTCATTAGCCACTATTTACAATAATTTGCACCAGTTTACAGAGGCTGGACTGCTTCGCACGCTCTCAATGGATGGGTCGAAGACCTGGTTTGATACCAATGTGTCAAATCATCATCATTTTTTGGTCGAAGGCGACAATGAAGTGATGGATATACCGGATGGTGCGATGACTGTGGGTAACATTCCCGTTGCGCCCGAGGGCTTTGAAATAGCCCATGTTGATGTGATCGTGCGGCTGCGGCGCAAGGCTAACGCCTAAAAAACTACCCTTTAATTATCGAACACTTCGCCGGGATAAGCGCCCCAGATATCCGTCTGGCGCACAAAGCCGTCATGTCCGTCTGTCTCGAACTTGCACCAAGCGCCATCGCAGGCTGTGACTTTTCCCAATACACCGGATTCGAGGCGGGCGGTCACCGTCGCTTTGTCGTCGGCGGCATCAAACAATGAGATCGGGTCGGCGGAAACGTCCTTGCCCCATGGGGCGGCAATACCACCGCGCTTGCCAGACAATAATGTCTGCAACACCCAGCCTTCGGTGCCTTCAGAATCGCGGATGCGGCGCCAATTGTC
The DNA here is from genome assembly GCA_043744175.1 of Phyllobacteriaceae bacterium. GTDB lineage: Bacteria > Pseudomonadota > Alphaproteobacteria > Rhizobiales > Rhizobiaceae > JANMEX01. The sequence continues at coordinate 1,620 of JAYTVD010000018.1, read as the reverse complement.
ATATTCCTGCACGATTTCGACAGGAAGACCGGGCTTCAAATAAAGCCACTGCACCGCGTAATCGCGGCCCGGACCGACACGCAGATTGATGCGATTTGATTTGAGTGAGACAAAGCGCGGTAAGGGAAGCCCGCTCGGGCCCATAACAGCCGCTTGGGCCTCGCCAGCTTGTGCGGGCGATACGCTGAAAATAGAGGCTAAAATCGCGCAGCAAACGCCGGCGCGCAACAGGGACTGAACTCGGAACATGGCAATCTCTCGTAACGCTACAAAGGCCGGGACTAATGAAACTTTCAGCCTTGTGTTTTCTTTTGAGTTTGGGCTTCCTACTTGCTAGAGAATGAAAACCGAAACACGATTGTAGCTTCGCGCGTTTTGGTTAAAGAGGTCTCAACGAGATCGTTAAAAAGAGCAAAAAATGACGTTGAAGAAAAAGCCGCTCGTTATCATCACCCGCAAACTGCCGGATCCGGTGGAGACGCGGATGTTCGAACTGTTTGATGCGCGGCTAAACGATACTGATCTGCCGATGGACAATGCCGCGCTTGCCGCTGCGATGGCTGAAGCAGATGTTCTCGTGCCCACAGTCACCGACAAAATTACCGCGGAACTGATTGCTGGCGCTGGTCCAAATTTGAAGCTCATCGCTAATTTCGGCAATGGTGTGGATAATATTGATGTGGAGGCCGCTGCTAAGAAGGGCATTACCGTCACCAACACGCCCAATGTCTTGAGCGAAGATACCGCGGATATGACCATGGCGCTGATCTTAGCCGTTCCGCGCCGCCTGACCGAGGGCGCAAGTGTGCTACGGGGGGCGGGTAAATGGGGTGGCTGGTCACCGACATGGATGCTCGGTCGCCGCATCCGTGGCAAGCGCCTCGGCATTGTTGGCATGGGCCGTGTTGGAACTGCGGTTGCACGGCGCGCCAAAGCATTCGGGCTTTCTATTCATTATCACAATCGCCAGCGTATCGACGAAAAGACTGAAGCAGAGTTGGAGGCCACCTATTGGGAAAGCCTCGACCAAATGCTTGCGCGGATGGACATAATCTCCATTAACTGCCCCTCGACACCGGGCACATTCCATCTGATTTCAGCGCGGCGCTTGGCTCTAATGCAACCGTCCACCTACATAGTGAACACAGCGCGCGGTGATGTTATTGACGAGGCGGCGCTCATCAAGATGATTGGTGAAGGCAAGCTGGCTGGTGCTGGGCTCGACGTTTTTGAGCATGAACCGGCGATCAATCCAAAATTGCTAAAGCTGGCGGACAAGGGCAAAATCATTCTGCTACCGCACTTGGGATCGGCCACGATGGAGGCCCGCGTTGATATGGGCGAGAAGGTCATCATTAATATCAAGACGATGGTGGACGGCCATCGTCCGCCGGATCGTGTGTTGCCTGTCCGGACGGTTTAGAGCCGCTTTTAAAAAGAGCAAACCTCTCCCGTTGCCACGCCCCGTTGCCGGTCTGGCTATTGTAAAATCTTTGGGGAAGCCGGGTGTGTGGTCCTGCCTCTAAAGATTTAATGTGTGACATCGCCACACACCCGACGCGGTGTTCTTGCGCTGGCCCAGTCACTCGTGAAAAGCCTTCCGCCGTTTGACGGGCGGTC
>JAYTVD010000017.1:0-2661 GCA_043744175.1 Phyllobacteriaceae bacterium | reverse complement strand
AAGCTTTCAACATCGAATATTGGCTGCTCGAAGAGGCAAAGCTGCAACGTATGCCAAAACCAAAATCTTTGGCGGGGCAGGTGGCACTCGTCACCGGTGGCGCGGGCGGCATCGGCAAGGCCATCGCCCATCGCTATGCCCAAGAGGGCGCATGCGTTGTTCTGGCAGACATTGATGTGGAAGCTCTAGAGCGCGCCAAGGCGGAACTATCTACCATCCATGGTAAAGATGTCGTGCGCGGCGTGAAGCTGAACGTCACGTCGGAAGCCGAAGTCGCCGCCGCCTTTGCTGAAACCATGAGCGAATTTGGTGGCTTGGATATTTTGGTATCTAACGCCGGCATCGCATCCTCAGCGCCCATCGAAGACACAACGCTGGAGCTGTGGAACAAAAACATCGATATTTTGGCAACCGGTTATTTCCTTGTGGGGCGTGAGGCGTTCCGCCTGTTCCGCCGCCAAAATACCGGTGGCTCGGTGGTGTTCATAGCGTCCAAAAATGGCCTCGCCGCATCGCCAAACGCCGCCGCCTATTGCACCGCGAAAGCCGCCGAAATTCACTTGGCGCGCTGTTTGGCACTTGAAGGTGCTGAGGCAGGCATCCGCGTCAATGTCGTCAATCCAGATGCGGTGCTCCGCGGCTCAAAAATCTGGTCCGGCGAATGGCTCACCCAGCGCGCTTCGACGTATAAGACCGACAAGGACGGGCTGGAGGAAATGTACCGCCAGCGCTCCATGCTTAAGCGCTCGGTATTCCCCGAGGATATTGCCGAAGCCGCCTATTTCTTCGCCTCCGCCATGTCGGATAAATCCACTGGCAATATTATCAATGTGGACGCGGGCAATGCCCAGTCCTTCACGCGCTGAGGTGATATGATGATCGACAAGAACCTCATCGACACCGAAAACGCCAAGTCGGCCAAAATATTGCACGAGGACTATCAATCCTTGGGCAATCGCCTGGCACGGCAAAATATCAATATTGATGACATCAAAATGAAAGTGTCCGCTTACCATGTCGCCGTCCCATCATGGGGCGTCGGCACAGGCGGCACGCGCTTTGCAAGGTTCCCGGGTCTCGGCGAGCCGCGCAACATTTTCGATAAGCTGGAAGATTGCGCGGTCATCCACGAGCTAACCCGCGCCACGCCAACCGTCTCGCTCCACATTCCGTGGGACAAAACCAAAGACCCGAAGGAACTTGTGCAAAAGGGCAAGGCATTGGGACTTGGCTTTGATGCCATGAATTCCAACACGTTTCAGGACCAAGCGGACCAGAAACATTCCTACAAATTCGGCTCGCTAAGCAACGCCAACAAAGCCACGCGCAAACAGGCTGTTGAGCACAATATCGAATGCATCGAGTTCGGCGCTGCCATCGGCTCCAAGGCGCTGACTGTGTGGATTGGCGATGGCTCCAACTTCCCCGGCCAAACAAATTTCACGCGCAGCTTTGAGCTTTATCTTGATGCCATGAAAGACATCGTCAAAGCACTGCCAAAAGACTGGCGCATTTTCTCCGAACATAAAATGTATGAGCCCGCCTTCTATTCGACTGTCGTGCAAGACTGGGGCACCAATCTAATGATCGCGCAGGAGCTTGGGCCCAAGGCTTTTTGTCTGGTGGATCTTGGCCACCACGCACCAAATGTGAACATCGAAATGATCGTCGCGCGGCTCATCCAAGCGGGCAAACTCGGTGGCTTCCATTTCAATGATTCAAAGTATGGCGATGATGATTTGGATACTGGTTCGGTCGATCCGTACCGTCTCTATCTGGTGTTCAACGAATTGGTCGATGCCGAAAGCCGCAAGGTAAAAGGCTTCAAGCCGATGCACATGCTCGACCAATCGCACAATGTCACAGACCCGATTGAAAGCCTGATGCGCTCCGCCAACGAAGTGTGCCGCGCTTACGCGCAAGCACTGTTGGTGGACCGCAAAGCGCTGACTGGCTATCAAAACGACAATGACGCGATCATGGCAAGCGAGCTGTTAAAAGACGCCTTCCGCACCGATGTCGAACCAATTCTGGCAATGGCCCGCATGGACAGCGGCGGCGCGATTGCCCCGGTAGCGACCTACCGCGCGAGTGGATACAGACAGATGGTTGCGGGAATTCGGCCCAAGGTCAGCGGTGCCGGCGGCGGTATTGTTTGAGGGCTGGGCTGAATAGCTGATTGGCGCGAATGACGATACTCTCGCGCAAGAGTGGCAAAGTACTGAGCCCCCATCACCTTCATAGCCGGTAAAATTGAGCCAACCCTGCGCGGCATCGTCATACTCGGCCACCGGGCCGAGTATCCAGTCGGCTCGAGGTGGGCGGGTTTGGCGGGGTGAAACGGTTGATGGTAATCGTGGTGATTTGGCGCTGGCTGGATCCTCGGCCCGGTGGCCGAGGATGACGGCCTCGTGGGGTGTTGGTAGGTTTTTGTCCACGGTGTTTTGCAGAAATCGTAGAACAAATATATTCCTAACATATTGGAATAATTACATTTTCAAAAATTTATCTAATTATTTCCACCAATTCTATCCCCGCCTCCCAAACCTCCCGCATAATCCGCTTGCTCGTTGCAACGGGGACACGGAATTCATGATCCAAGTGTCTGTGGCAACGGCCGGTGCTTTGCTGGTGGATTGGAAATCCGCTGGGTGTTGAACC
>JAYTVD010000016.1:0-2672 GCA_043744175.1 Phyllobacteriaceae bacterium | reverse complement strand
CCTTGGCTGAGAATCCCGCGTACAGCCCGCGCAAGTCGCTACCGCGTCCGGCGACCATCTCCATGATACCGCTGGACTGCATCGTGGCAATTCCCATGGCATGGGCAAGATGCGAACAGGATAGTTTCATCACGCGTCCGGCCGAGGCGGTCGCTGCAAATACAGCCAGAACAGTAGAAAGATTCCAATCTTTTTTCCATGCAACCTGGCACCGCAACCGCGCAAAAATATCTTGGCCAACTGCAACGGCGGCAATCAAATCCTTGCCAGATACGCCGCCTTGCCGTTCGGCGACAGCAAAAGCTGCTGGAACAATTGAACTGGCGCAATGCTGTCCCCACGGGGTTTGATCATCATAATCCAGGCAATGCGCCATTGCCCCGTTTGCAAGCGCTGCCATGATGGCGGGAGCCTTGCCCCCAAACCCCAAAACTGTGCATTGTGGTGCGCCGCCGCTCTCATTTACAATGTCAACAACGCCGCGAACGGCAGGCTCCATTCCACTTGCTGCCAGTATGACGCCGAGTGTGTCGAGAATGCTATTCTTGGCAGCAAGTCTGGCTTGGGGCGGCAAATTTTCATAACTGACATGAGCGGCGTGAGAGGCAAACAAATGAACCAAATCACGTTGATCGGACATGTTTTTAGTTCCTAGCGATCACATAAGACGTGAACGTCTGTGTTGATAAACTATCTAGGTATTCGCACGATTTCATGACTTGGACACCCAGAACTTTGAAACTTGCAAATGAAGGCATCTCAAATCCCGGCCATTATATAATAAAATATTATATCATTTCTCGCCAATTACTGCCCATCCGTTGCCGATGGCAGCGCGCGCCGATAGTTTGACCAAACAATTTGGAGAAGAGAAATTCAAATATAATGCGCCCCATCATCGCATACCCTGCCCTTGCGGGCATGACATACCCAAAATTAGACCAGCACAAACTGGTGCGAATTGTTGGTAGGCCGGAAGATATTGCATCTTTACCCAAAGCGGACCGCGCCGCAGTCAGTGTACTCATGACGAGTGCAACACGGGGATGTGGACTCGACGTTGCTGATGCGCTGCCAAACTTGCGGTTTGTGGTCTCACAAGGCGTCGGTACAGATCGAATAGATCTCACGGCACTTGATCAAAGAGGTATCAGAGTCCGATGTATTGGTGAGGCGTTAACAGACGATGTGGCTGACCTTGCTATGGCACTGACACACATGCTGTGCCGCAATCTCATTAAAGCTGATTCGTTTGCTCGTGATGGCGCATGGCAGCAAGGACGATTTGAACTTGGTGACAGCGTCGTGGGAATGACGATGGGGATTGCAGGCTTGAGCGGGCGGATCGGACAAGCCATCGCTGCACGAGCGCGCGCGTCCCATATGAAAATTGCGGGGCTCAATCGCCCATCAAACTACGGACTCGGCGCGTCACTTCATGATGGCTGGAAAGCATTGGCCGGTGCAAGCGACGTACTGGTTCTTGCGTTGCCAGGAACACCCGCACTCAAGCACATCGTTGGATCAGAAGTGCTGAGCGCACTCGGTCCCAAGGGACGTTTGATCAACATCGGGCGTGGTGCTCTTGTGGATACGGATGCTTTGATTGAGGCACTTGAGGCCAAGAAGATTGCAGGAGCTGCCTTGGATGTGCTCGACACCGAGCCCGTCATACCACAGCGACTTTCAGCTTTGTCGAATGTCATATTCACGCCGCATATCGGCGCACAGACGTGGGGGCAACGTGCGCGTGGTGCACAAATTGCTGAGGACGAGGTGCTTACATTTTTGGGTGAATTAGAGCGCTACAAAGTGGGCTTATCGTGAGGGACAAGTCCTTTGTTTGGTCAGCTGTTTCTCTCCAGATGTTGTAGGCGAAAATTGCAGACCAACGATAAACTATTGGGAAAATCAGGAACGAATTGACATGAACACCGTGCCTAAACCGACCTATCCGAAAATTGGCCTGCTGATTGACGGTGAATGGATTTACGACCGCCCGGCGCAGTGCGAAATTGAGAATCCAAGTGACGAGTCGATACTTGGACAGGTCCCAAAGGCAACAGCAGAAGATCTCCACAATGCACTGGCATCTTCTGCTCGCGGGTTCGAGGTCTGGCGTAAAATGCCGCCTTCAGAGCGGGCCGCCATCATGCGTCGTGCGGCTGCGCTGGTTCGGCAACGCGCGCGCGAAATTGCGCCAATTTTCACAATGGAGCTCGGAAAAACGGTTGCCGAAGCGCTGGCCGAAATTGAGCGCTCTGCTACCTTTTTAGATTGGGACTCTGAGGAAATTCGCCGCATGTACGGGCGCATCGTTCCGACCGATCCTCCGATCCAACAATTCGTCGTGCGTGAACCCATTGGACCCGTGGCCGCCTTTACTCCATGGAATGTCCCGATGAGCGCGCCGTCCCGCAAGATTAGTGCGTCTTTGGCAGCTGGATGCTCTATCATCCTCAAGCCTGCGTCTGAGACACCGGCGACCGCCTGCCTTTTTGCGCAATGCTTTATCGACGCCGGCCTGCCAAAAGGCGTGCTAAATGTAGTTTTCGGTGACTCTGATGAAGTGTCTCGCACCCTGATTATGTCGCCTGTCACACGCCTGGTGTCATTGACAGGCTCTGTCAATGTTGGTCGCCGGTTGATGGTTCTAGCTGCAGAGGCCATGA
>JAYTVD010000015.1:0-8879 GCA_043744175.1 Phyllobacteriaceae bacterium | reverse complement strand
CTGGTCGGGCACATAGACTGTATCGCCATTACGCACGACGGGGAGTTTGCTATAATCGGCGGTGCGTGCGAAGCTAATGAGGTCAAAGTAACTTGCCCTGGCTTCTTTGCCGATATTCACAACAATGATGCGGTCCTGAAGCGCAGTTTCGTTCGGGCCACCTGCCTCGGCCAGCAAGTCCAAGATCGACATGCGGTCTGTAAACTTATAGCGCCCCGGTTTGGCTACCGCGCCAATGACCCGCACGGTGTTTTCCACCGATTGCTCCGTCCAATCCTGCTCGCGGTCAGGCACGTAAATCACATCACCGTTTTTCACGCGCGGCAGCAAGGTTTCATCACCGGTTTCCATATAGAGTTCGAAGTCAAACGAGTGCACTTCACTTAGCTTTCCGCCACGATTAGATATGCGGATGTGGCGAAGGTCTGCTGTCTTGCTTGGTCCATCAGCGGCGGTAAGAATATCGAGAAAGCCCATTTCGTTGCTGAACGCATAGCGTCCACCCGAGTTTACCGCGCCCATAATATAAATCGAACGCGCGGGAGATTGGGCCAGCCACATTGACTTATTGTCTGTCGGGTCTTTCGGCAATTCCGGCATGATGATGATGTTGCCAGCACGAATTTTTGGGACAGATTGGGCAGATCCACCATTTTTGATAAACTCAGCCAGATTAAATATCTGTGGCTTGAAAACATCACCCTTGTTTTTCAAAATGCGGATGGCAGATAAATCCCCCTGCTCGTTCGGACCGCCCGCTTGGGCAATCAAATCAAACAAGGTCATGTCATCTGACCATTCATAACGGCCCGGCTTATAAACCGCGCCAATGACCTGAACGACGCGGCTGGAGGGGATTTTCAGCCATGATGGTTCGATGTTTTCAACTTTCTCCGGCACAAGAATGGCATCACCTGCGATCACCTCTGGAATGCTGCCGCCCTTGCCTTCAGTGAAGGCGTTCATATCAAACATCACGACTTTGCCATCGCCCTTTAGAATACGGATTTGGCGTGTGTCGGCATAGCGCGTCGGGCCGCCGGAATTGGCGAGAATATCCACAAATGTGGCGCCAGCTTGCAACGCAAAAGCACCCGGTTTGGCTACCTCGCCCATTACATAGACCGTGTGCTTACCCTTACGGATTTGCTCTTCTTGGATGGGCACAAAAATCGTCGCGCCAGGCTTTAGCAGCGGAAGCTTTTTGGCATTGCCGGAGTCCAGATATTCTTGAAGATTGAACAACACCGGCTTGCCATCAGCGATAATGCGGATTTGCTCAACCGAGGCATAGCGAGTGACGCCGCCGGCGCGCATCAACATATCGACGATTGTGGATTCTGGCTTGTACGAAAACTTTGCGGGATTGATAACTTCGCCAAATACCGAAATAGCCTTGGCTTCATCCGCGCCATCGCCAGCGCGAGCCAATGTCTGGGCGTCAAAGTCAATTTGCACATTTCCTGTCAGCGGCGATGTCGGCACGAACACGACGTCCAACGGCTCAAGTTGTGGGAGAATACTGGCGTCACCGGTATCCAGGAACTTTTTGTAATTGAACAGAATAGTCTTTGAACCACGTATGATTTTGGTGCCATCAAGCTGCGCTCCTGCTGCGATGCCGCCTGCCGCAGTTATCGCCACTTGAACATTGGCATCGCCCGGCAATTCCACCGTTCCCGGTTGCTTGACCTGACCTCCAACGGCGACAACCAGCTTGCTCTCTTTCACACGTACAGAAAGCCGCCCGATATCACGAAACGCAGTTCCCAACTTTGCGCTGATCGCCGACGACGCCTCGGGCAACGGCATTCCTGTCACCTTAATGCTCCCGACCTCGGGGAGATGAATTTCGCCTTTTCTGTCGATAGGAAAATCACCCGTCAGTGTTTCCTCGCCGGGAAGCGAGATGGCTATGATGTCACCAATACGAAGGCTGGTCTCATCAGCGTGAGCGATGGCACTACCCGTGAGCACGATAAGAATAACCACCAAATACTTGAGACATGTTGTACAAATATTGCTCACGTCAGCGCACCACTCTATTGTTGTTGAGATAGCAAAATGGGCGTGGACGCCTCACGTTATCGCCATGTGAGCCAAGCAACTGGAGGGCATCGTCGTAGCTCCGCGCCGCATCCTCATAAAGCCCTGCACGGCTCTCGCGGCTGGCGCGAATGAGGCGTTCTTCAGCCGCGTTGACTTTCGAAGGCGGGCGCAGACCGGGATCCTTTTTTAGATAGCCGACAGCCTCGACCGCTTGGCGAATTGCCAGATCGCAAGGCCTATCCCGTTCCGCCAGTCCGCCGCGCCCCTCATGTGGCCACTGGCGTGCACAACCTGAAAATGCGCTAACCATGAGCAAAAACATCACTGCCTTGTGAACCGCCATTTCAGGCAACTTTCTGTGGCGCATTTGATGTCACCAACGCGGCGATGCCCAAATGTTGTAGCAGTTTGAGAGGCTGACCTTGCAGGCCTGTGCACTCGATCTTGTAACCACGGGTGCGGCATCGTTTGAACAAAAATACGATTGCCCCGACGCCAGATGAATCCATGAATCGCACCTTGGTCATGTCAATCTCGAGATCGTCAGAGATGAGCGCGAAGCGATCAAGGTCGCTGCGCATTTGTGAAACGGCGGACGCATCGAAGTCTTCTTCTATTCTGATTTGGTATGTCATCGCACATGTTTCTCCGAGGGGCTGCAATGACCATCGCAAGACACATGCCAAACCAAGGAAATTATAGGCGCCGGAATTTGGCACTGTTTTGGCTTGAAATCCGCAAATTTGAATTCGGGGAATTGCGAATTGCAAAACGCAGTTGCCACTCACAAGCAAAAAACGAATATCCACCGGACGATGCGGCTGGCACGGACTTTGCCACGGGCTTGTAATACAGCCCGGGAGTTATCAATGTCGCAAATCCATGTCGTTCAGGAATTGGCCCCCGGTGGCATTGAATGTCTGGCTCTGGGCCTTTGTGAACAGTCTGACGAGCCGATTGGCTTGGTGAGTTTGGCTGGACGCGCAAATGAACTGATAGCTGACTGGTCCGCGCTACGCCCTGTCGCCGAGCGCATTACAGGTTTTGCCAAGCGCACTGGCTTTCAACCGCGCTTGATTTTGGAGCTTGTCAGGCATTTCAGACAAAATAGGCCGAGCGCTGTTATCACTCACCATATCGGCCCGTTATTATATGCCGGTATTGCTGCGCGAATTGCTGGTGTGCCCGTTGTGGCTCATATTGAGCACGACGCGTGGCACTATAATGAAAAGCGTCGCCGCAAACTAGGGCGTCTGTTGCTCAAGTTCGTGCGCCCGCGACTTGCAGCAGTTTCAAGCACCGTTGCCAATGGCGTCGCTGACGGCGTCGGGTATGTGCCGACAGTCATCGCTAATGGCGCTGATATTCATCGCTTCAAACCTGCCAATCAGCGACTTGCAAGGGAGGCACTTGGCCTACCAGTCGATGCAAAAATTATGGGCTGCGCGGGCAGGCTGGAATTGGTCAAGGGTTTCGACCTGCTATTGGATGCAGTTACCGAGCTTCCAGATGATGTATTGACCGTCATATTCGGCGCTGGCTCTCAAGCTGATAACCTCAAAATGCAGGCCGAGAGACTTGGCATTCAGAACCGCGTGATTTTCGCTGGTCTCTCAAGCCACATGCAAAAGGTCTATCCGGCGTTCGATCTATTTTGCCTACCGTCGCGATTTGAAGGAATGCCGCTTGCCGCGCTTGAGGCGCAGGCTTGTGGTGTTCCTGTTGTGGGCTTTGATGTCGGCGGTGTTCGCGAGGCGGTGTGCCCGGACACTGGCGTATTGGTAAAGGCAGGTAATACAGCATTCCTTGCCAGCGCACTTGCTTACGCACTGGAATTTTCTGCCGCCAAATCTCCCCGTGAATTTATCGTCACCAACTTTTCATTTGAAAACACCGTCCGCGCCTACGCGCAACTTACGAGGATATAGCTGATGCTTTCTGCATTATTCTGGCTGACCAGCGCCGCCATTGTCCATCATCATGTCACCTATCCGTTGTCGCTATTTTTGGTGAAACCACGATCAGGCCAACCAGATGAGATTACCTTTTTGCCATCCGTGACGGTGATAATTCCGGCCTATCAGGAGGCAGCGGTTATCGCTGTCAAAGTTCATAATCTGGCAGCAATAAGCTATCCCGTATCATCGCTGAGCATTGAGATACACTGTGATGGGTGCACTGATGGCACGGAAATAATTGCTGGGTCGGCGATCGAAAGCCTCAGTGGCGAGCATGGAATCAAGGTAGTCTCACATGATGAAAACCGTGGCAAGATCGCAGTGCTGAACAGTGTAATTGCCGGAACTGCGAGCGATGTAATTGTGCTCACAGATGCCTCAGCAGCGTTTGCCCCTGATGCGATTGCAAAGCTAGTACGCCACTTTGCAAACGACGATATCGCCGCAGTCGGCGGTATCTACGATTGTGAGAAGAATGGCTCTGACGGCGAAAAGCGCTACTGGCGCTTTCAAAATAGCTTGCGCTTGGCGGAGGCCAACCTTGACAGTGCCCTTGGGCTTTCAGGCGCGCTCTATGCATTTCGTCGCTCGCTATTCACGCCGTTGGAGTCGGATACCATCAACGATGATTTCATCTTGCCGATGCGCATGGCGATGGGTGGTAAGCGAATTGTTCTTGATAGCGAGATTTGTGTTTCGGAAACGGAGCGAACTGCGCCGGGTCAGGAATTCAGCCGCCGCATTAGAATTGGTGCAGGCAATTTTCAACAAATGCTACGATTGCGGGGGCTGGCCAAACCGCTTCGACCGAGGCTCGCCTATTGTTTCATCTCCGGCAAGGCCATGCGAGCCACCATGCCGCTTTTCATGGTAAGCGCCTACTCCAGCAATATGTATTTGGCCAAAGGCTCGGCCTTCTACACAGCCACCCTCGGCGCGCAGTTGGCGCTTTATCTTTGTGCCTTTGCCACCCTGCTCATGCCCGCCGATCGACGGCACACGCCATTTGCTCAATTGGCAACTTTGGTCTCCGGTCATGCGGCATCGGCATTGGGAATTATAGGCTATGCGCTGGGACGCTATTCCAGCAAATGGGTTCGAGCCTCGGGCGCTGATGGGGCGCGGGAATTATATGGCTCTGCAACTGTGCGTATCGCCAAGCGGATAAGCGATGTCATCCTCGGGCTTATACTATTTGCGGTGTTCGCGCTTTTGCTTGTACCAATTGCCATTGCCATCAAACTCGACAGCAAAGGACCAATATTTTACCGGCAACTGCGTGTTGGCAAACAACTCTCAAACCGTACGGATCTGTTCTATTTGATCAAATTCCGTACCATGCGCATCGATGCAGAAGCCAAAGGTGCATCGTGGGCGACGAAAAAGGACCCGCGCATTACGCGCATCGGCAATTTTATGCGTAGAACAAGGTTGGATGAGCTGCCACAGGCGATCAATGTATTGCGCGGCGAAATGGCAATGATTGGTCCGCGTCCGGAACGTCCGCAGTTTTTTTCAAAGCTTGAAGGCAATATTCCGCTCTATGTTGAACGCACCTTTGGGATTCTTCCCGGCATCACTGGCCTTGCCCAGGTGCGGCAAGGCTATGATGAGACAGTCGAAGATGTGCGCAGTAAGGTCGGCTGGGACCATGCGTATGCAGCACGGATTGATAATTTTTGGTCTTGGCTCAAGACCGACTTTTCTATCTCGTGGGAGACAATTGTTGTGATGGTGCGCGGGCGCGGACAATAAGATAGCCGCGCAAAGTCAGCACTTGAAAAAGCGAACCGGTTGGCCGACAGTCAACCTGTTCGCTAATTTTGACACTTGATCACGCCTCGAAAGTTAACTCATGTCCGTACTCGACTCCCTTCGCCTCAAGCCATTCAATCTTGATGACGCAGCCATTGCGTGGGTCGAAAAAACTCGCGCTTCGCTTTCGCTCGAAGACACAGTGCGCCAGCTCTTTGTGCAGATTTCAATGGGTGATGATCCGGCAATGATTGACGGCATTGTAGCGGAGCGGCTGGGCGGGGTTCACCGCTTTATGGGTAATGATGTTGAAGCCTCATGGAATGCAACGCGGCGCGTGCTTGAGAACTCCACCATCCCGCCATTTATAACCGGAGACCTTGAAGGCGGCGGCATGGCTCCTTCCACTTTCACTGATATGCAAAACCAGCTCGGCCTTGCTGCCGCCGATGATCTGGAGCTTTCCCGTCGCTCACTGGAAGTGATGGTGTCGGAGAGCAAGGGGTTTGGCTATAACTGGTCGTTCACGCCCGTGGTGGATATCAATAAGAGCTTCCAAAGCGCTGTCGTGGGTACGCGCTCATATGGCTCGGATGTTGATACGATTATCAGTCAAGCGGTTACTCATGTTGAGGTGCTGCAAGCCAATGGGTTCGCTGCCACAGCCAAGCACTGGCCGGGCGAAGGATTGGACCAGCGTGACCAACATTTGGTGACGACCATCAATCCGCTTTCGGTGGAGGAGTGGGAGGCCTCATTCGGGCGGATCTATCGCGCCATGATTGATGCTGGCGTTATGAGCGTGATGTCGGCGCATATCGCCTTCCCGGCATGGATGGAGCGGGCTGGCGTTCCAGAGAGCATCGAGCGTTATCGTCCGGCCTCTGTGTCCCATACGCTGAATGAAGGCCTACTGCGCGGGTATCTGGGGTTCAATGGTTTGATTATTTCCGATGCAACGCCGATGGCGGGCCTTGGCTCGTGGGCGGATACGCAATCCAATGCTGTTGATGTTATCCGCAATGGCTGCGATGTTTTCCTTTTTAGTGATGATTTTCAGCGCGACTGCGCGGCGGTTATCGCTGCCTGCCAAGATGGCCGAATTAGTACACAGCGCCTTGAGGCAGCGATCACGCGCACGCTGGGGCTCAAGGCTGCGCTGGGGCTGCACACGAAGTCTATTGATGAGCGTATGCCGCCGCTTGGCGTCGTGCGCGATAATTTGCGCAAACCGGAAAGTCTCGCGCTTTCAAAAGAGACGACATCGAAGTCGATTTGCTTGGTGAAGGATGTGCGCCACACGCTGCCGCTTAGTCCAACCAAGCATAAGCGCGTGGTGTTGATCGACCATGGCACTTCGCCGATGCTGCCGTTTATGCCGGTTGAAAAGTTGAATGTTTTCACAGATGGGCTGGTGAAACGCGGCTTTGAAGTGCGGGCATATGATCCGGAAAATATGCCAACAGCGGAAAATACGGACCTTTTGCTTTATACCTTTGCGGTCGAATCCTCGCTTATCAAGTCGCGCATCTTTATAGATTGGAAACGCGAGCATGGTGGCTTTCATCAAGCGATGACGCGGTTCTGGCACGAAATTCCGACCGTTATGATCTCGTTCGGCCACCCCTATTATCTCTTCGACGCGCCGCGTGTGCCCACCTATATCAACGCATGGTCGATTTTGGACGATGCGCAAGATGCAGTGGTGCGCAAGCTTTGCGGCAATGAGCCGTTTGAAGGCGTAAGCCCGGTCGATGCATTTTGTGGGCTACCGGATGCAAAATATTAGATATCTGATTTGCGGCCGAAAGCCCGCGCATTGAATATTCCCGCGAGGCCAAGAAGATAAGCGCCTATCAGCGGGAAGTAATAGCGCGGGTAAAGCTCAACTTGCCAGCCGTAGGTTACATGACGGTCGTAAGAAAATGTGAGCTGAATGAGCATCATCAGCGCGGTTGCGACGCCTGCGGCGACAGCGACCGCCGCGATAGGGTCAGCCCTGCCCTGTCCTGCAATCAACCGATAAAACTGAAATAGCGTGGCTAAAATTGTCGCGATGAAAAACAGGGAATATGCCGCGACCATGCCCAAACCGCTGCCGGCATTGCTGATGGCACCGAGCAGGCTTTCCCAAAGATATTGCGGCAGTGGCAGAATGTGGCTTGGATCACCGCCTTGCAGTAACAAGATTTGGCCTGGTGTGTTGGGGGCGGGCGAGCCGTATTTGATTGTAAAGAGCAGGTACGGGACCGAGGCGATCGCGATGAGAGCAAGCAAGAGCAGCGGCAACGGTTTGAGGCAAGTCTGCCAAAATTTACGCCTTTGGATCGCGAACATTGCCAACGTGCAAACGACATATATTCCAACAAGCAGCGCGGCAGTTAATTTTGCAGCTAAGGCAAACAACAAGCCTAGGAGCAATATGGCAAGTCCAGCATTTGTGTCGTTGCGCTCATTGTTGAGTAAAAGCATCGAGCCAGCGACCGCCAGCGAGCCGCCAAGAAAAGCCAGCGAGTCATTGGAAAAAAAAACAGCAAAAAGCGGAAGTTGGAGCTGCAGCGGTACGAGTGCTAATGCTACCCGCACTATCAACGGCAGAGCTAGTTGCCGGAACAGCGTCAAAACGATTACTAAGTATCCGGTCGAAAACAGTATCAAGCTGGAGAATCTCACGGATGAACTGGCGGCACTCGCTGCTGATATTCCAAGCAGCCCATTTAGTGCATTCAACACAAAATAGCCGATTGGCGTGTGGTTGATGTAATCTGGAACATTTGTGGGAAGATGCATTTTGAAATCAATTATCTTGATGGCATCAAAGTCCGGCAGCAAGGTAAAATGTGTGGCAACAAACGCTGCAAAAGACACATGGGCGTGTTCATCAAGTGCCGTGTAGGGAAACTCATAAGTGGTTGCGCTCAAAGCGCTGAGAGTCACAAATATTGCTGTAAACAGGAACGGGAGAGCCAGCGTTTCAAATCGTGATGATTGCGATATTTGCACGCTATGGCCCCGGATTAATTGGTCGGAGTGGCGGGATTCGAACCCACGACCCCTTGTCCCCCAGACAAGTGCGCTACCGGGCTGCGCCACACTCCGAACCGAGGTCTTCTATAA
>JAYTVD010000014.1:0-2689 GCA_043744175.1 Phyllobacteriaceae bacterium | reverse complement strand
ATGGCCTGACGGAAAATTGCCTGCGGGACGTTCAGCATGATTGCCGTGCAGCAGACACTCTGCGTCTGGACCGTCTGGCTGTCGAGGCTGTGTCGCTTGTTCTGGAGCGGGATCTTGGCAAGGCTGCGCCGCTCACGCTTGAGGAGGTCAACACACTGCGGTCCGCGTTTACAAGCGGCACAATCCGCGCCGCCTGCCAGAATTGTTCGTGGAAAGAATTTTGCGATCAGATCGTCATCGAAGACTTTTCTGAAACATTCCTGTGAGGCTCAGCCCTTTTTCGCCGCCTCTGCGCGTTCAATCGCTTCAAGGACCATTTTCTTCGCTTCAGCCGCATCGCCCCAGCGCACGACCTTGACCCATTTTCCCGGTTCCAGATCTTTGTAGTGCTCAAAGAAATGCTGGATCTGGTCGCGGGTGATTTGCGGCAGTTGTGAACCCTCGAAAACATTTTCGTAGCGTCGGGTCATTTTCGGCGAGGGCACAGCGATCAGTTTTTCATCGCCGCCTGCCTCGTCTTCCATCACCAGCACGCCGATCACCCGGCAGGAAATCACGCCGCCCGGGATAATGGCGCGGGTGTTGCAGACGACGACATCAATCGGGTCACCATCAAGTGAGAGTGTGTGCGGGATGAAGCCATAATTTCCCGGATAACGCATGGGCGTATAGAGAAACCGGTCAACGAACAGTGCACCGGAGGCCTTGTCCATCTCATACTTGATCGGCTCTCCGCCGACCGGGACCTCAATGATGACATTGACTTCTTCTGGCGGATTTTTGCCGATGGCGATGGCTTCAAGACGCATGGGACGTTCCTCTTTGGCGTTGAATGAACCTGTTGCTTTTGTCGATTAATCGAGGCTTTGACATCACGCAACCGGAACCTTTGGACCGGCGAGCTAGTGAGACTTGACGAACGCTGCGTCTCCATTCAACTTTTGATGATGAAACATCTGCTTGCAGCCATTTTCCTTGCACTATTTTGCCGGCCGACATCTGCCGAAAGTGTCTATACCAAGCTTGATCTTGAAGCTTGCAAAGCGCTCGAACAGGATGATCAGGGCGGGCGCTGGGTTTGCAAGGGGTGGGGCGGGTATCCTGTAGAGTTTGCGGAAGGTGATATTCGCCAATCCCTCTTTATCGGGCATCTCGGGCCTTGGGCGAGCAAAAGCCATTGGGAAAGCTTCGGTCCGTTCAATCATATCGGTGGCACGATTGAATGGATTGCCGACGGCAAGATTGCCAAGGCGGCCATCAGCCGGTTCATCATCGAGAATGCAAATCCGGAAACTGGCGAGCCTGACAAGGCTTTTCAGGGACAGGTTCTGGTGATTTTCAAGGTCGGGCAAAAGGGGGAGGGGGAAGCCTGCACGGTTGGCTATATCGATGCGCGGGCCAACCCTGAACCGAATGAACTGGCGCGCAAGGTTGCGGCACAAAATGTTGCAGGTTTCAAATGCCGGGCGGCCACCCCGCAATGGCATGGTCTCAAGGGACCGACAGCGGGCAATGGAACCAGCAGCTTCGGGGATTAGCTATCAGTTCCAGACGTAAGCGATCTTCCGCAGGTTCTTGCCTTCAAAACATTCCGTGCCTTCGGCAATGTCCGCGCCGCCGAGTGCCGCGTAAAAGCCAAGTGCCCGGGAATTTTCTTCGAGCGCCCAGACAACCATGCCTTTCAAGCCAAAATCGGAAATGCGTGAGCGCGCTGCCGCAAAAAGGCGGCCGCCAAAGCCGAGCCCCTGGTATTCGGGTCGAAGGTAGAGTTCGTAAATCTCGCCCTGCTGATGAAGCGCGCGCGTGCGATTGCGCCCCAGCGTGGCATAGCCTGCCAGTTTACCACCGACTTCGGCAACCAGAATGGCGTTGGAATTGCCGAGTGCGTTGATCCACCAATTCTCGCCGCGTCGCGCGATCATGCCGCGCAGAGTCTTGTGCGGAATGATGCCGGTATAGGCATTGGCCCATGCGGTTGCATGAATTTCAGCGATGGCGCTGGCATCCAGTTTTTCTGCGGGGCGTATGTCGACTGCAAGTATGGTCATGATTTATTAACCATGACCCCGCGCCAAGATTCGCGCAATGGGCTTTGGCCCGGTTGAGGTGAAAAATATTTTCAACTTCGCCACAGACTTGATCGCAGGCGCGCCGTGCTTAACTGTGGGGTCTTCTCAGGGACAAAGGAATTTCATATGGACGATCTCTCAAGCTTTCCAATTTCGAGCAAATGGCCCGCTGCCCATCCGGAGCGACTTCAACTGTATTCGCTGCCGACGCCCAACGGCGTCAAAGTTTCCATCGCCTTGGAAGAACTCGGGTTGCCTTACGAGCCGCACCTCGTGGCATTTGGCACCAATGACCAGATGTCGCCTGAATTCCTGTCGCTCAACCCGAACAACAAGATCCCCGCTATCATTGATCCGAACGGGCCGGATGGAAAGGCGCTTGCGCTGTTCGAATCAGGGGCGATCCTGCTTTATCTCGCTGAAAAGACCGGCAAGCTGATGCCAAAGGATGCGGCCGGACGGTATGAGACCATCCAATGGCTGATGTTCCAGATGGGTGGCATCGGGCCGATGTTCGGCCAACTGGGATTTTTCGTCAAATTCGCCGGAAAAGACATCGAAGATCCCCGCCCGCGCGAACGCTACATCAATGAAACCAAGCGCTTGCTTGGTGTCCTCAA
>JAYTVD010000013.1:0-8975 GCA_043744175.1 Phyllobacteriaceae bacterium | reverse complement strand
CTCATGAAAACGAACCGCACCATATTCCTTGGATTGGCCCTTGCTTTTGTCTCCGGACAATCCCTCTTTGCCGCGCCATTGCATGTTCCAACTGCGGGTGTTCCGGCTTCAACTATTGCTGTCCCGATTGCAGCTGATTGCTACGCGCTGGGACAGGATAAGGCCGCTGAACTTGGTGGTGAACTTGCCAAGGCGACAGCCGCCACTGATGGCGATGCGCCAGTGTGCAAACTGGTCATTGTCGTTCCCGGTAAAGATGGCGAGCGCCCGAAGCGGGTGCAAGTGACAGTACCGCAGTAATATCCAAATTCAGGCGCTTTGATTTATCCCAAAGCGCCTGTAGTGTATTTAAGAGGGCGCTGCGCAAAAGCCGGGGAAAACCTATGAGATTGCTGGTAGTTGAAGACGACAAGGAACTGAACCGCCAGCTTTGTCAGGCGCTGGAGGCCCAAGGCTATGTGGTCGATAAGGCATTTGATGGCGAAGAAGGCCATTTTCTCGGCGATACAGAACCCTATGATGCGGTAATCTTGGATATCGGTCTGCCGCAAATGGACGGTATCAGCGTTCTCGAAAATTGGCGTCGGGCGGGCAAGAAGATGCCGGTGTTGATGCTGACAGCCCGTGACCGTTGGAGCGATAAGGTGGCCGGCATTGACGCTGGCGCCGATGATTATGTGACCAAACCATTCCATGTTGAGGAAGTGCTGGCCCGTGTTCGCGCACTGATCCGCCGCGCCGCTGGTCATGCCTCGTCAGAAATTATGTGCGGCGAACTGATGTTGGATACGCGGACTTCCAAAGCCACAATGAAGGGCACACAGCTAAAACTCACGTCGCTGGAGTTTCGCTTGCTGGCCTATTTGATGCACCATAAGGGCGAAGTCGTTTCGCGCACGGAATTGGTAGAGCATCTCTATGATCAAGATTTTGACCGCGATTCCAATACGATTGAAGTGTTCGTCGGTCGTCTGCGCAAGAAAATGGGCATCGATATGATCGAAACCATTCGCGGCATGGGATACCGTATGAACGAGCCGGGACGTGCACCATCGTGAAATCCCTAAGTCTCCGGTACTGATTGATATGTTGGCGCGCCTACTTCCCAATTCATTGGCGATGCGCGCCATCGTGCTTTCCACAATTTGGGCGGCGATTTCATTGGTTGTCATAGCCAGCGTCATCACATCGCTTTATCGCAGCGCAGCAGAGCGCAATTACGAGGGCCTGCTGTCTGCCCATTTGTTTAATCTCATTGGCGCAACAACGATTGACGACAAAGGCAAACTTTCCGGCGCACCGGAATTGGGTGATTTGCGCTACACGATGCCCAGTTCAGGCTGGTATTGGGAAGTGGTTCCGGTCTCTCCGAAAATAATGGGCAATTTGCGCTCCGCATCTATGGGCGCAGACCAAATTGCCGCCCCCACCGTTCAGGAGCACCCGTTCGATGCTAATTTCAAACGCGAATATGAGGCCGATGGTTTGGACGGCGAGCGCGTCGAGGTCTATGAGACAGAAGTGACGCTCGGTGCAGATGACCAAATTGCGCGGTTTCGTGTGATGGGCAATCTCAACGAATTTGAAGCGGAAATCAGCGATTTTGCCAACTCGCTCTATCGTTATTTGAGCCTGTTTGGGCTGGGTAGCATTGCGATGAATGCTTTGGCAATTTTGGCAGGACTTAATCCGCTGAAGCGAGCACGCGAGGCGCTTGCCGCCGTACGTGAAGGCAAATCGCATCGTTTGGATGGTAAATTCCCGCAAGAAATTGAGCCGCTGGCCAATGAAATGAACGCGCTGATCGACAATAACCGGCGCATAGTGGAGCGTTCGCGCACGCAAGTGGGCAATCTGGCACATTCGTTGAAAACGCCCCTGTCGGTCATTGCCAATGAGGGCCGGGCGCTTTCCGGCAAAAATGGCAAAGTGATCGGCGAGCAGGCGCAGGCGATGCAAACCCAAATCCAGCACTATCTCCAGCGTGCCCGCGTCGCGGCCCAACGCGATAGCGTAGTATTCCGCGCACCAATTGAGCCGATTATTGAGCGAATGCTGCGCGTGATGCGCAAACTCAATCCTGACAAGGTATTTGATCTGAACGGCGAGTATAAAGGCTTGATCTTTGCCGGTGAGGCCGAGGATTTCGAGGAACTGCTCGGCAACTTACTCGAAAACGCAGGCAAATGGGGCCGCAAAAAAGTTGAGATTACCGTGCACCAAACGTCGCAATCATTTGAAGTGAACATCGGCGATGATGGTCCCGGTCTTGCGGACAATCAAATGCAAGAGGCGCTTAAGCGCGGCAAGCGCTTGGATGAGACGACGCCGGGCACGGGTTTGGGTCTGGCAATTGTTTCGGATATGGTGCGCGAGTATGGCGGCAAACTGCACTTGAGCCGAAGCGCACTTGGTGGCCTCAATGTGAAAATAGAATTGCCTCGCGCAATTGGCTGAGCCAATCTGGACGAAGCGAACGCACGTGCTAAAAGCAGACCTACGAAGTGGCGGGAGAAGCCTATGAATTATAGATTTGGCGTGTTGGGATTGTCACTTTTAATGACGGGGTGCACGACCTTTGGCGGCGGCACGGGGACACTTAACCCCAAGCCAATTTCCGCACCGGTAGTGGCCGCTCAACCAACCAACACTGGTATATCCGGTGGCGGATTGATCGGTGGCGCATTTGGCGCAAAGCTGAACAAGGCCGACAAGCAGATTGCGCTGGATGCAGAGTACAAAGCACTTGAATACGGCAAAGGCAGCGAAGCTATTGATTGGACAGGTTCAACGGGTACCGTTGGCGGCAAGGTGATCGCCGGCCAGCCCTATCGCGTGGGCAGTCAGGATTGCCGCCAATATAGCCATACGATTACTGCCGCAGGAGTGGATCAAAGCGCACGTGGCACCGCCTGCCGCAATCCGGATGGTACGTGGACATTGCTGCAGTAACCGCGACCAATTGACTTCACCCAAAGTTGACATGGTGTTAGCGTTGCCCATCGGCTGAGAAACCACTATTTGAGCATCATGTTATTTTGGATCACTTGTGCTGTTCTAACGTTTGCCGCTGCCATCGCGGTGCTTTACCCATTCTTGCGCAAGAATGGGCAGGCAGAACCTTCAAACGCCAGTGACTTGGCGATTTATAAAGACCAATTGCGCGAAATCGACGATGACGAAAGGCGCGGACTGATTTCCTCTGCGGATGCGGTGAGCGCTCGCACCGAAGTCTCGCGCCGAATACTGAAACTTGCGCCCGCGCGGGGTCCACTTACGGGGCGAACCTCATCCCGTTACGTCGTGATTGCGGCCGCACTGGCGATTCCGGTTCTGACGTGGAGCCTCTACAGCTACACCGGCTCGCCGCTTGTTCCTGACCAGCCCATTTTGGCGCGCCTGGCTGTTCCGGCAAATAAGGCGTCGGTCGAAATACTGGTGGCGCAGGCAGAGAAGCACTTAGCCGAACATCCAGAAGACGGTCGTGGCTGGGCGGTAATTGCACCAATTTATTTGAAATACGGTCGCTACGACAAAGCGCTTGAAGCTTATCAAAAACTAATGACATTGCTTGGGCCTAAGGCTCAATTCGAAGTGGGTATTGGTGAAGCCTTGGCTGGATTGAACCAAGGCAAAATCGGCGAAGATGCCAACGCAGCCTTTGAGCGGGCAGCGAAGCTTGAACCAAACGACCCGCAACCAAAAATATTCTTGGCGACCGGTCTGGCGCAACAAGGAAAATATCCGGAAGCGAAGTCTGCATTTGAGGCCATTTTAGCCAATGCCCCGGTGGATGCTTCGTGGCGTCCGATTGTGACAGGCTCGCTAGCGGAATTGGCAAAAGTGATGGCGGCTCCAGCAAATGGTGGTCTCAAAGGCCCTACCCAAGACGATGTCAACAATGCCGCAGGCATGTCCGGATCGGATAGGATGGCCATGATAGAAGGCATGGTAGCCAAGCTCGATGCCGACCTTGCCACCAATCCGGACAATAGCGAGGGCTGGAAGCGGCTCATCAAATCCTACACCGTGCTTGGAAAGGCTGACAAAGCGGCAGAGTCACTTGCCAAAGCGCAAGCGGCCATGAAAGATAACGCAGCTGCGCTCAGTGAGTTGGCACAAATGGCCACAGAATTAGGGCTGCTAAAACCATGACGCGCAAACAAAAGCGATTGATGACAATTGGAAGCGGGCTGGCTGTACTAGCGTGCGCGGCTGGTCTGGTGCTATTTGCGCTACGCCAGCAAATCGTGTTTTTTCGTACACCAGCGGATTTGGTAGAAATGCACATCGCGCCGGGCACACGCGTTCGCCTTGGCGGGCTCGTCGAAACGGGCAGCATCGTGCGCAATGGCGCTACGAAGGTAAAGTTTACGGTCACTGATACGGTCAAAACGCTTCCCGTGACATACGAAGGTATTTTGCCTGACCTCTTTCGCGAAGGGCAGGGCGTAATAGCCGAGGGCGCGGTGGGGCCGGATGGCGTTTTCATCGCTGATACAATTTTGGCCAAGCATGACGAAAATTATATGCCTAAAGATGTCGCCGACAAATTGAAGGAAAGAGGCGTATGGAAGGGCCAAGAAAAGTGAAACACGGGCAAACCCAATGATAATTGAACTCGGCCACTTTGCGCTTGTCTTGGCGCTAGCACTATCACTAGTGCAAGCCGCCGTCCCGTTTTATGGCGCTCGTATTGCTGACATAAGGTTGATGGCGGTAGCTGACAGCGTCGCCACATTCACATTTTTGGCCATTGCTGCATCGTTTGCCGCCCTGACTTGGGCTTACGTGACATCGGATTTCTCCGTGCTCAACGTGGTTGAAAATTCTCATACCCTCAAACCACTGATCTATAAGATTTCTGGCGTATGGGGCAATCACGAAGGTTCAATGCTGTTATGGGTGCTCATTCTTTCGCTTTTTAGCGCCCTCGTAGCCCTGTTTGGCCGCAACCTGCCTGCAAGCCTAAAAGCAAATGTCCTATCGGTGCAGGGACTGATTTCTTCTGCATTTTTGCTGTTCATCCTCGTAACTTCCAACCCGTTTTTGCGCCTCGATAATCCGCCAGCAGAAGGCCAAGACCTGAACCCGGTGCTTCAGGATGTCGGCCTCGCAATTCATCCGCCGCTGCTTTATCTCGGTTATGTAGGTTTTTCGGTTGCCTTCTCGTTTGCCATGGCAGCGCTTATAGATGGCCGCGTCGATGCCGCATGGGCGCGCTGGGTGCGTCCTTGGACGCTGATGGCGTGGATGTTCCTTACTGCCGGTATCGCAATGGGCTCATACTGGGCCTATTATGAGCTAGGCTGGGGCGGCTGGTGGTTTTGGGATCCGGTTGAAAACGCATCCTTTATGCCGTGGCTTTCCGGCACAGCATTGTTGCATTCTGCTATCGTCATGGAAAAGCGCGGCGCGCTTAAAATCTGGACGATTTTGCTGGCGATCATTACCTTCTCATTCTCGCTCTTGGGCACGTTCCTTGTGCGCTCGGGAGTGCTGACATCGGTGCACAGCTTCGCCTCTGATCCGAGCCGTGGCTTGTTTATTTTAGCAATTCTTTCCGTGTTCGTCGGCGGGGCTTTTATATTGTTTGCCTTGCGGGCAGGGCAGATTGAGCAAGGCGGCCTCTTCCACCCGATTTCGCGCGAGGGTGCATTGGTTTTCAATAATCTGTTCCTGACCACTGCAGCCGCATCAGTGCTGATCGGTACGCTCTATCCACTATTGCTGGAGGCGCTAACCGGCGCTAAAATCTCTGTCGGCGCACCGTTCTTTAACTTAACGTTCGGCCCGCTCATGATCCCCCTGGTTTTTGCCATACCCTTTGGCCCCTTGATGGCCTGGAAGCGCGGCGACATTGCCGGTGTCGCACAGCGGCTCTATCTCGCATTTGGCATTGCGATAGTGGTGACGCTTGCAGTGCTCTATTTCAAAACCGGCGCGCCTGTGTTGTCAGCCTTAGGCATCGGTTTGGCGTCTTGGACAATCATCGGCAGTCTGACTGATTTAGCGGGCAAAGCGGGATTAGGTAAAGTATCTGCGTCCGTTGCTTTGGCACGTCTCGCCGGCTTGCCGCGTTCGGTGTTTGGTACCGCGTTTGGCCATTTTGGCATTGGACTGACCACTTTGGGTATCGTTGCTGTCACAACATTTGGAACGGAAAACGTTGTTTCAATGAAGCCGAATGACAGTCTTGATCTGTCGGGCTACCGCTTGACCTACGTCAACATGACCAGCGTTGATGGCGCAAGCTACGCTGAAGAGTTCGGCAATTTCATTCTGAGTGATGCATCTGGAGCTGAACTCTCCCCGATTACTTCATCGAAACGCTTTTATAAGGCCCGCCAAATGCCCACGACGGAAGCAGGGATTTACACCCGCCACTTAAGTCAAGTTTATGTGTCGCTTGGAGATAAGGGAGCAGACGGTTCGGTAGTCGTGCGCGTGTGGTGGAAGCCATTGGTGACGTTGATCTGGTTTGGCGCGGTGTTCATGGCGCTGGGCGCATTGATTTCACTGTCAGACCGTCGCTTACGCGTAGGCGCACCAAAAGCATCTGTACGCAAGGTGCAACTTGAGGCGCAGGTATGAAAAATCGGTGGTTAGGGCGGGCCATGGTGACGATTGCCCTAGTGCTATTTTTTGCTGTGCCGTCGTTTGCTGTAAATCCAAATGAAGTGCTTGCCGATCCAGCACTCGAATTGCGGGCACGGGTAATTTCTGCGGAACTGCGGTGCCTCGTATGCCAAAATCAGTCCATTGATAATTCTGATGCCGAACTTGCTAAAGACCTGCGCATATTGGTGCGGGAGCATCTAAGAGCCGGTGAGACAGACGCGCAAATTTATGACTTTCTGGTGGCTCGCTACGGCGAGTTTGTTTTGTTAAAACCGCGCCTCCAAGAGCGAACTTTGTTACTTTGGTTCGCACCACTGTTTTTGTTGGGTCTTGGCGCATTGATGTTACTATTTCAATATAAAAAACGCAATATTTCCAATACCTTAACCGAATTATCGGAATCAGAAAAGGAGCGCCTTGCCAAGTTGGTTTCAGACCAATAGCGGCTTCTTAAAGGCGAACATTACAAAGATTTAATGTAGCGGAAATGGTTCTGTAATTTTCAGTAATCTAATGATGTGCCCAAGGCAGTGTTAATGCCGGTCATTGAAAAGGGATTATGTCCATGAAGTTCGATCGTTCTCCATTTAGTGTTCGCAGCAACAGTTCAGTTATAGCGTTGCTCGCGGGCGCAGCATTTGTCACCACCATCGGCCTGACGGGCTTCGGCGCCCCCTCCCGTGCGCAGGCTGAAGCTGTTAAAGTTGAAGCGCCTGCCCAACAGGGCTTTGCTGATGTTGTAGAGAAAGTTTCGCCTGCTGTCGTGAGCGTTCGTGTGAAGGGCAATCTGCAGCCAATCGCCGATGACATGGGACAAGATCAGCAAGGTGACAATGGCTTCGGCGGGCAAGGCTTTGACCAGTTGCCAGATAACAGCCCGCTTAAAAAATTTTTCAAGGAATTTGGCGGCCCTGATGGCAACGGACGAAAGGGCCATATGCAACGCCAGCCTCGTCAGATGAGCCAGGGTTCTGGTTTTTTCATCACCGAGGATGGGTACCTTGTAACCAACAATCATGTCGTCGATGACGGCGCCGAATATGTTGTTGTTATGAGCGACGGTAAGGAATTAAATGCCAAACTCATTGGCAAAGATAAGCGCACAGATTTGGCAGTGCTCAAGGTTGATGCCGCTGATCGCAAATTCACATATGTCGATTTTGCACCGGATAAATCCACCCGCGTCGGTGATTGGGTCGTTGCCGTTGGTAATCCGTTTGGCCTTGGTGGCACAGTGACCGCGGGCATCGTATCGGCGCTCGGCCGCGATATTGGCGCAGGCCCTTATGATGATTTCATCCAGATTGATGCGGCAGTGAACCACGGCAATTCCGGCGGCCCGACATTTAACCAAAGTGGTCAAGTTGTAGGCATCAATACCGCGATATTCTCGCCATCCGGCGGTAATGTTGGCATCGCCTTTGATATCCCTGCCTCCACTGCCAAGGCTGTTGTCAACGATTTGATGCATGGTGGCACAATCAAGCGCGGTTGGCTTGGCGTACAAATCCAGCCGGTTGGCGCCGATATCGCTGAATCCCTCGGCTTGAAGGGTGAGAAGGGTGCGCTGGTTAATGATGTGCAGCCAAACAGCCCGGCTTCCAAAGCGGGCGTCAAAACAGGCGATGTGATCCTGAGTGTTGGTGGCAATCTGATTGATGGTCCAAAAGATTTGGCCCGTAAGGTCGCCGCGATTGCTCCCGGCACGCCCGAGGAAATGTTGGTGTGGCGCGATGGGGCTGAAACGAAACTTAGCGTTTCCATCGAAAAGCTGACAGATGCCACACCAGCAAAGGCGGAAGTTCCAGCAACTCCGGATGCACCGCAAGACCTGACGAATTTTGGTATCAAAGTGACGCCAAATGAAAAGGGTCCGGGCGTCGTGGTGATGGATGTTGATCCAGATAGCGTGGCTGCAGAACGCGGCCTTGCTGCAGGTGACATTATCGTTGGTGTAAACGACGCAACCGTTGCTTCCGCGGATGAGTTCAGCAAAGCGGTTGCGGCTGCCGCAGCCAAAGGACGCAAGTCGGTTCTCGTCCAAATCCAAGGCGAAAACGGCACGCGTTTCATGCCATTGCCGGTAGCCAAAGGCTAATCTGATTGCTGAAGGCCGACCCACCCCCGTCGGCAAAAGGCAAACAAAGGCAGCGGGTGCCCATACGCCCGCTGCCGCTTTCGTTTTTCATACGGGTTTCAAAACCCAAAAATATTTTCCATAGTGGCTTTATGAAAATTCTTGTAATCGAAGACGATCGCGACAGCGCCCAATATCTTGCCAAAGCATTGGGCGAGACTGGGCACTCTGTTGACTTGGCCGCCGATGGCGAGACTGGTTTTGCACTGGCCGATAG
>JAYTVD010000012.1:0-2703 GCA_043744175.1 Phyllobacteriaceae bacterium | reverse complement strand
GCCGCCGATGTGTGGGCGAACAGCCGCCGCCCGGCCCGCCGTGGAGAAATACGGCAGGCTTTGCGCCCTTGGTGCCGCAACGCTCCCAGTAGATCTGGTGGCCATCGCCCACATCCATCATGCCGTGGGCGAAGGGTTCCAATTCTGGATAAAGGGTGCGCGAAGTCATGTGTTATCCTCCAGAGGCCAGACCTTGGTATCGTGATCCGGATGCTGGTGATTGGTGGCGAAAATAGTAGCCAGCCGCGCACCGCCATCGGTCTCGGATTCAAAGCTCTCGGTCTCATAAATGGCGCCGAGTTTTTTGAACCACGGCATACGTGATTCCGTGCCACTTTGCTCGATGGGAATAACGACTTCCGGATCATCCAGCGAGCCGAGTGTGATGTTGAGATGCGTGACGCCTTCGATGGTTTCGAAGGTCAGCGGCGTGCCGCAAGCCGCGCAAAAGCCGCGCCGCACGACGTCTGACGAGTTGAAGTGCGAGAGCTTGCCTCGCGTGATTTCAAACGTGGCAAGCGGTGCGTTTGCCAGCGGCATGAAATAATTGCCCGCTGCCTTTTGGCACATGCGGCAATGGCAGAAGTGTGCTGTTTGTGGCTGCACATCTGCAGAATAACGCACGGCGCCGCATTGGCATCCGCCGGATAAACGCAAGGCTGTCATCATGTTACGCTCCAATTTTCGTCTGTGTCATGGTCCGGATGCTGAAGGCTTTTGAGCCTCACCATGTCCTCCGGCGTGCGGTCCGCCTCTGTGCGCTCGGTTGGCAAATCGCGCATACTGTCGAACCAATGTACTTTACTTTCTATGCCGGACTGGCGGGCGAGCGGCGGCAAGTCGTTGGGATCATCGAAGGTTCCCATGGCAAGTTCAAAATCCGCGAAACCATCCTCGTGCAAGTAAAGCGGCGTGCCGCATTTGTCGCAAAAGGCGCGGTCAACGATTGACGATGAGCGGAAAGTGGCAGGCTTGCCGCGTGTCCACGCGAGGTTAGTTGCCGGCACTCGCACCAGCGGCGCACCGAACGAGCCGAACGCCTTTTGGCACATGCGGCAATGGCAGATGGAAGCATCGCCGAGAGCGCCAGTGACGCGAAAGCGCACAGCGCCGCATTGGCAGCCTCCGGAACGAGAAGCAATGGTCACCGCTTGACCTCCCAAGTCGTCACGCGCTCGCCTGTGACAGGGTCTTTGCCGTCTTGTAATTGAATGCCTTGAGCGAGCAGTTCATCTCGGATGCGGTCGGCTTCAGCGAAGTTTTTGGATGCGAGGAAGGCTAGGCGTTGGGTAATTTTGGCGCTCAAGCTTGGCATATAAGTCAGCTTCGCGTCATTGCCCACAAGAGAATGATGACCTGTTCCAGCGCGAAGACGCTTATGCTTACGTCCATCTAAATCCCCAATTTCGATTGATATCCCAAGAAACTTTAGAGAAGCCTCTAGACGCCCGGCCTCGGCCTGAGAATAGAACCGCCTTAGAACTGTGATTGCTTCTGCAGAATTTAGATCATCTGAAAGGGCAAATATAAGGTCATCTGGAACTACCAAACCGCCCTCCGGCCCCGAGTTTATTAGATCGAGCCAATTTGAAAGTTCGCGATCAGTTTCTTTTAGCTCTTCAGCGCGCCAATCAATCGGCTTGCGGTAGTGAGTCTTCAGCATGTTTAGTCTCAGAACCGACCCGCCCCATGAATCCAAAAGTTCGTCGATTGTAAAAAAATTCCCGTCGCTCTTAGACATTTTCTTGCCCTCGACCTGTAGAAATCCGTTATGCATCCAGACATTGGCCATCACATCCGTGCCGTGGGCACATCTTGATTGGGCTAATTCGTTTTCGTGGTGGGGGAAGATCAAATCCAAGCCGCCGCCATGGATGTCAAAAGTTTCACCCAAGAACGCGTTGCTCATGGCGGAGCATTCGATGTGCCAGCCGGGGCGGCCGTAGATGGGGGCTTCCACGCCATTTTCCTTAAATGCGCCGTGCCAGCCGGGTTGGTCGGCGGCGCTTTCTTTCCATAGGACGAAATCGCCCGCGTTGCGCTTATGCGCCTCGACGGCGATGCGTGCGCCCGCCTGTTGGTCCTCTAACTTGCGGCCCGATAGCTTGCCGTAGTCGGCCATCGAGCCAACGGCGAACAGGACCTCCCTGCCCTCGCTGCCGGTGGCGACATAGGCGTTGCCATTGTCCAAAAGCTGCTGGATGATTTTGACCATGCCGTCGATGTGTTCAGTGGCGCGGGGCTCGTGCGTGGGCTCCAGGCAGCCGAGCGCTTTCACGTCTTCATGGAACTGGTTGGCAGTCTTTTCCGTGACTTTGCGGATGGCTTCATTCAGCGGCAAATCAGGAAAATCGCGCAGGGCACGGGCGTTGATCTTGTCGTCCACATCCGTGATGTTGCGCACATAGGTGACGTGGTTTTCGCCATAAATATGGCGCAGCAGGCGATACAGCACGTCGAACACGATGACCGGACGGGCATTGCCGATATGGGCGAAATCATAGACCGTGGGGCCGCAGACATACATGCGCACGTTATTGGCATCAATAGGCGTGAACGCCTCTTTGGTGCGGGTCAGCGTGTTGTACAGTTTCAATTGCGTGGTCATGCCCAAATTCCTGAAGTCAAAGACGTATTAAATCCCGCCAGCCGGAACCTTTTTCGCATGATCTTCAAGAACAGGAGTCGAAAACGGTCGGCCAG
>JAYTVD010000011.1:0-8985 GCA_043744175.1 Phyllobacteriaceae bacterium | reverse complement strand
GCCCAAACCTTGCGCTTGGTGAGGTAAACCAATGCACCAAACAGTGCCAAGAAAATCATAACCGAGAAGCCTGTCTTCTTGCGCGCTTCCAAATGCGGCTCGGCTGCCCACATCATGAAGGCGGCAACGTCACGGGAATATTGGTCAACAGTCGCAGGCGATCCATCATCATAAGTCACCTGACCATCATTCAATGGTTTTGGCATAGACAGCGAACGGGCGGCAATGAAATGCGGGTTGTAATAAGTACCCTTTGGAATTTCCATGCCTTCCGGAGGCGTCTTGTCGTAGTTTGTCAAAAGGCCATAAATATAGTCAGGACCGCCTTCCGCATACTGCGTAAAGATATCGATGACATAGAGCGGGAAACCACGTTCCGTGCCGCGCGCCTTTGCGAGCAGCGAGAAATCTGGCGGGGCCGCACCATTGTTAGCGGCAGCAGCTGCTTCTGGATTAGCGAATGGCGATGGGAAATGATCGGAGGGCACAGCCTTGCGTGTGTACATTTCCCCAGCAGCATTTGGCCCGTCCTGCACTTCATATTCGGCCGAAAAAGCCTTCACTTGACCTTCATTATAGCCAAGATCTTCCAAGTTACGGAACGCAACGCGGCTCATAGAATGGCAGGCGGAGCACACTTCCTTATACACTTTCAGACCGCGCTGAAGCTGGGCCGTATCAAACTTACCGAAAGGTCCGGCAAAGCTCCACGACTGCTCGGTTGGTTTTTCAATCGGGAAATGCGTTGGTTCCGCCGGATTGTGCGCTTCTTCAGCCATCACAAAACCAGTGCTCATTGTGAGCGCAAGGGCAACACCAGTGAGGATTTTTTTCATGTGTGTAACCCTTTTCATCACGCTGGCAGCGCCGTGGTTTTGTTCTTTTCCAACACTGCCTCAGTGATCGAATTTGGCAGACGCTTTGGTGTCTCAATGAGGCCCAGCACAGGCAAAACAATCAGGAAGAAGGCGAAATAGAAGATGGTGCCTATCAGAGACATCATCGGGTAGATGCCCTCAGCCGGGCGCGAGCCGAGCCAACCGAGCATCACCGCATCAATCACAAACAGCCAGAAGAACAGCTTGTACCAAGGACGGTAAACAGCAGAGCGAACCTTTGATGTATCGAGCCACGGCAGGATGAACAACATCACAATCGCGCCAAACATCGCCAAAACGCCGCCAAGTTTGGAGTCAATCGGTCCGATGTTGAACGTAATGGCGCGCAAGATTGCGTAGAATGGCAAGAAGTACCATTCAGGCACGATGTGCGCTGGCGTCTTCAAAGCGTTAGCTTCGATGTAATTGTCCGGATGGCCCAAGAAGTTAGGCATGTAGAACACGAAGTAGAGGTACACAGCCAAGAACACGATGAGCGCAAAGGCATCCTTCACAGTCGCATAAGGCGTGAAGGCAACTGTATCGGTCTTGGATTTCACTTCAATACCGGTCGGGTTGGTCTGGCCAGTTACGTGCAGCGCCCAGACGTGCAGGATAACAACACCGGCAATCATGAAAGGCAGCAAGTAATGCAGCGAGAAGAAGCGGTTCAGCGTTGGATTATCCACCGCAAAGCCACCGAGCAACAACTGCTGCACCCATTCGCCAACAATCGGGAACGCCGTGAAGAAGTTAGTGATAACCGTTGCACCCCAGAAGGACATTTGCCCCCATGGCAGCACGTAGCCCATGAACGCGGTTGCCATCATCAAAAGGAAAATCACGCAGCCCAAAATCCACAGCAATTCGCGTGGCTCTTTATAAGAACCATAATACATGCCTCGGAAAATATGGATGTAAACGGCGACAAAGAAGAACGAAGCGCCGTTCGAATGGAGATAACGCAAAAGCCAGCCATGGTTCACATCGCGCACGATGGTTTCGACAGAGCTGAACGCCTGCGCCGTAGACGAAGCATAATGCATCGCCAAAACCACGCCAGTGACAATTTGAATGACGAGCATTATCGCCAGAATGCCGCCGAAAGCATAGGCATAATTCAAGTTGCGCGGCACTGGATAGGACACGAACGAGTCATGCATCAAGCGTGGTAGTGGCAAACGGGCATCGAACCATTTTCCGACGCCGCTCTTGGGTGTGTAGGTTGAAGTGCCTGCACTCATTTAATTAACTCCCCCGCGGCAATCAGCCGATCTTAACAACCGTATCGGATATGAATTTGTAATTTGGCACAGCCAGATTTTCTGGGGCCGGGCCTTTGCGGATGCGCCCTGCGGTATCATAAACCGAACCATGGCACGGGCAGAACCAACCATTATACTCGCCGGATTGACCAAGCGGTATGCAACCCAAATGGGTGCAAGAACCGATCATAACGATCCAGTTTTCTTTGCCTTCACCAGCCGAACGATTGATGTCTGTCGCATCTGTTTCACCAGTAGCGTTCAAATTGCGTGACTTTGGATCCTTAAGGTCTGCCAGCGTTACAGCCTTTGCATCCTCAACCTCCTTATCCGTGCGGTTACGGATAAAAATCGGCTTACCACGCCACTTGGCGACCAATGACATGCCCTTATCGAGGCTGGAAACGTCCACCTCAATGGACGACAGCGCCAAAGTGGACGCATCCGGGCGCATTTGGTCGATAAACGGCCAAACAGCGGCAACGCCGCCAACAGCGGCGGCCATTCCTGTGGCCACGACAAGCATGTCACGGCGGGTTGGTTCTGGTGTGTCGTGTGCGCTCACAGGACTATTCCTTGTCACATATGAATTTTTGCCGGAAATTATGCAGACATTTAGGTATGGCAAGCCCCACCCAAAAGCCGGAATCCCCCCAGCATTCCCCTAACGCTCTAACCGCCAGCGCCGTTGTTTGCAAGTCCGCCGTCTAATACATGGCACTATGTCGCGGGGAAATTCACGGCTTTTGTGGACCTAGGCTACTCCGCAGCCTCAAGTCCAAGAAAACCACCGGATTGGCGGTGCCAAAGTCCCGCATAAATGCCGCCTTTGGCAATCAATTCACAGTGGCTTCCGTCTTCAACAATCTTGCCCTTATCCAGCACGATCAACCGATCCAAAGCCGCAATGGTCGATAGCCGATGAGCAATGGCAATCACAGTTTTGCCCTGCATCAGACGGAACAAATTTTCCTGAATAGCCTGCTCAACCTCGCTATCCAATGCCGACGTCGCCTCATCCAATATCAAAATCGGCGCATCTTTCAGCATCACGCGGGCTATGGCCACGCGCTGTCTTTGCCCGCCTGAAAGCTTAACGCCTCGCTCGCCAACATGCGCATCATAGGCTTTACGGTCCTTCGGGTCACTCAGGCCTTGAATAAAATCATCCGCCTCCGCCCGCCGCGCTGCCTCAATCATCTGCGCCTCGGTGGCATCCGGCCTTCCATAAAGAATGTTGTCCCGCACGGAACGATGCAGCAGCGATGTGTCCTGCGTCACCATACCGATATGCCCGCGCAACGAATCCTGCCCCACCTTGGCGATGTCCTGCCCGTCAATCGTAATGACTCCACCCTCAACATCGTAAAACCGCAGCAGCAAATTCACCAGCGTGGATTTACCCGCGCCGGAGCGCCCGACAAGCCCGATTTTTTCTCCCGCTTTGATGCTCAAATTGAGATCATCAAACAGACCGGTATCTTTGCCATAATGGAATTTCACATGGTCAAAATGCACCGCACCGTGATCGACAATCAGCGGCTTTGCGCCTGCGATATCGGACACCAATACTGTCTTCGCCACAGTTTCCATCGAGTTCTGGATGGTGCCGAAATTGCGAAGCAAACTGTTGAGCTGCGTCATCATGCGGCCAAGCAACATATTCAGCCGCAGCACCAGTCCAAGTGCCACCGCAATGCCACCAGTGGAGATTTGATTGTTTAGCCAGAGGTCAACCGACACAATGGCAATCGCCGAAATCATCACGCCGCTGGTAAGCCCCAGCGAAATGCGAATGCCCGAAAGCCCGCGTGTAAACGGCGTCATCGCCTCGATAAAACTATCCATCCCCGCGCGGATGTAATCATCATCGCGGGTCTGCGAGCCGAACAATTTCAGCGTTTGGATATTGGCATAGCCATCCACCAGCCTCCCCTGCACCACGGAATTGGCCTCAGCACTCTCCTTGGCAGACTTGCGCACTTTCGGCAGATAATGCTGCGCCAGAAAACCAAAAACGATCAGCCAGCCAACAACAATCAGCGCCAACCGCCAATCCAAGCTGCCCACCAACGCAATCGTCGAAAACGCATAAACAATCGAAAACCAAATGACCTGCAACAGCGAAACCATAAAATCGCCTGTCGCCTGCCCTGCCTGCCACACTTTGGAGGCCACGCGGCCAGCAAAATCATTCTGAAAGAAAGTAACGCTTTGCCACGCCACACGCTGATGCGCCTGCCAGCGCACCATGTTGAAAAAGCCCGGCACAATCGCCTGCTCTTCCACCAGCGCCGCGAGTGCTGTGACAAGCGTGCGGGCGACTGTGATGGTCACAAGCATGAAGATCAGCTCATTGCCGTGGCTTTGCATCAGCCCTGCCCAGCCCTGCGCCCGGTCAAAGCTGCCTAGCAAATCCACCAGCCGCCCGACAAACCAAAACAGCGCCGCCTCAATCAACGCCACCAGCCCGCCCAGCACCAGCATAGCCAAAAATGCCAGTTTAGCTTGGCGAACAAAGAACCACATGAAGGCAAACGTCTTATGCGGAATTGTGCCCGTGGGCACACCTTGAAACGGGTCAATCCAGCTTTCAAACAGGCGGTATATGCGGTTCACTCAGCCGCCTCCGCCGCTTCCAGCCCTAGGAAACCGCCAGACTGACGCTCCCAAAGATTGGCGTAAATGCCGCCCTTAGCGATGAGCTGCGCATGGCTGCCATCTTCAACAATTTTGCCTTTGTCCAAAACAATCAACCTGTCTAACGCGGCAATTGTCGAAAGCCGGTGGGCAATCGCAATCACTGTCTTACCTTCCATCAGGCGGAACAGATTTTCTTGAATTGCCTGCTCCACTTCCGAATCAAGCGCAGAAGTCGCCTCATCCATGATGAGAATTGGGGCATCTTTAAGCATCACGCGGGCAATGGCGATACGCTGGCGCTGCCCGCCGGAAAGTTTAACGCCGCGCTCGCCAACATGGGCATCATAACCCGTGCGACCCTTTGGATCTTCAAGCCTGGCTACAAACTCTTGCGCCTCAGCACGTTTGGCCGATTCCACCATGTCCGCCTCGGATGCATCTGGCCGCCCGTACAAAATATTGTCGCGTACCGAGCGATGCAGCAGAGATGTATCCTGCGTAATCATGCCGATATGAGCACGCAAACTATCTTGACTGACGCCAGCGATATTCTGCCCGTCAATGGAAATGCTGCCACCTTCCAGATCATAAAACCGCAGAAGTAAATTCACCAAAGTGGACTTGCCCGCTCCGGAACGCCCGACCAGACCAATCTTCTCGCCCGGCTTAATATTGAGGTTCAGCTTTTCAATAATGCCGCTGTCCTTGCCATAGTGGAAGGTCATATCGTTGAACGCGATAGCGCCTTTAGGAACCGTCAAATCCGGCGCATCAGGCGCATCCTGCACCAAACGTGGCGCGGAAATAGACGTAATGCCATCCTCCACCGTGCCAATATTTTCAAACAATGCGGAAACTTCCCACATAATCCACTGGCTCATGCCATGCAGACGCAACACCAGCGAAACCGGCACAGCTACGGCGCCAATGGTAATCGCATTAGCCAGCCAAAGCTGCACGCCCAGCGCACCAATAGAGAACAGCAGCAGGCAATTGATGACGTAAAGCACAAAGTGAAACAGCGTCACATAGCGCATTTGCGCATGCACAGTGCCAAGAAACTCGCTCATGCCTTCGCGGGCATAAGCTTCCTCGCGCTTGGAATGCGAAAACAGTTTCACAGTCGCAATGTTCGTATAACTGTCAACAATCCGGCCCGTCATGGTCGAGCGGGCATCGGCCTGCTTTGCGCCCACTTGGCGCAGCTTGGGAATGAAATAGCGCAGTAAGAATATGTATAACAACAGCCAAACAATCATCGGCACGGTAAAGCGCCAATCAAGCGTCGCCATCAAAACCAAGACGCCGATGAAATAGACGATCACATAATTCAGAACATCGAGCACCTTCATCACGCATTCGCGTACGGCCAGCGCCGTCTGCATCATCTTGGTGGCGACGCGCCCCGCAAATTCATCCTGATAAAAACTCATGGATTGATTGAGCAAATAGCGATGCACCAGCCAGCGAATCCGCATCGGATAATTGCCCAAAAGTGTCTGGTGCATAAACAGCGAATGCAGCAGCGAAACACCCGGCAGCGCCACCAGCACCACCAGCGAAATCAAGGTCAAACGCCAGCCTTCATTAGACAAAAACGTCTCACGCGATTGCGATGACAGCCAATCCACCACATTGCCCAGAAAGCCGAACAGCGTAACTTCAATAATCGCAATCAGCGAGGTCAGCACCGCCATCGCGGCAATCGCCGGCCATGCGCCGCGTGTATAGAACATACAAAATGCCAGCAGCGTTTTCGGCGGCTCGGTAGGCTCCGCCACCGGAAACGCATCAAGTTGATCTTCAAACAATGAGAACATTATCGTATTTCCAAATTAATGCCCGCGACCAGATGAGTGCTATCCCTTGAGAAAGCGTCATTCAGCGACAGGGCTAAAGCAATAGCGCAAACCATGACCCAAAGGCCATGCGTAACGATGAAAAGAATGATGGATATGCGCCGCGATTGGCGCAATTCAATCATATCAGGAGGAATATCCGGGAAATCCCGATTGAGAAATTTTGGTGCCATAAAAATAGTCTTTCGAACGATTGAATGAATCAACCGCGGCTCAAACTATCTGGCTTGAAGAGGAGAAAAGCCGAAACGGAACCGCGTCAAATGCAGCGAAGATACTTCGCGCGCCAGAGGCTACAGGTTGGGAAATAAGTCATGCTGCGCCTCCTTTTTCGTTCGGGGTTAAAGACTGGAGGCTTCGTAGCCCAATCATTGCAGATTGAAAAGTGTTTCGCTCGTCACCTCACACGAAGCTTTTCAATTGTTGCGCAATTGCAACGGCGCTTGTATCGAAAGCCGCATGACAATTTGTATCGCGCTTTATCAGCCGGATATTCCCGGCAACACCGGCACAATCATCCGCACCGCCGCCTGTCTGGGCCTGATGGTGCACATCGTAGAGCCCGCCGGATTTGATCTATCAGACCGCGCCTTGAAGCGCTCCGGCATGGATTATGTCGAGCAAGCTGTTGTCACGCGCCATCTCAATTGGGAAGCGTTTGAAGCTTGGCACAAAACTGAAAACCGCAGACTGGTTCTCGCCTCCACCAAGGCGGCCACGCCTTACACGAAGTTTAGTTTCGAGAGCCAAGACATCCTGTTATTTGGCCGCGAATCCTCCGGCGTGCCTGAAGCCGTCCACAACAGCGCAGACCAGCGCATCATCGTGCCCATGGTCGAAGGCCGCCGCTCACTCAATCTTGCTATCTCTGTTGGCATGATTGCGGGCGAAGCCCTGCGGCAAATTTCCGCTTCTTGAGCCAAAATTTGGCGGGCACCAAAATTTCCTGATAGGGGAATTCATAAATCGGGCCAACCCCGAATCAGAGGATTGTTTGATGGAAAAGCCAGACTTGCCGAATGTCCTGCCGGACAAAATCGAAGACAAAATGCGCGCTGCGAAAACATGGTTCGAAGCTCTTCGCGATAGCATTTGTCATAGCCTCGAAAAGATCGAGGACGAACTGGTCGGCCCGCTATCAGACCAACCGGCAGGCCGCTTCGAGCGCACCCCGTGGAAGCGTCCCGGCGGCGAAGGCGGCGGCGGTACGATGTCAATTATGAATGGCCGCGTGTTTGAAAAGGCGGGCGTTCATACCTCAACTGTGCATGGCGAATTCTCGCCAGAGTTCCGCAAGCAAATTCCGGGAGCCGAAGAAAATCCCGGCTTCTGGGCGTCCGGCATTTCGCTCATCATCCATCCGCAAAACCCGAATGTACCTGCCGTGCACATGAACACGCGCATGGTCGTCACCTCCAGCCAATGGTTCGGCGGCGGCGCGGATCTCACACCCGTTCTGAGCGCGCGGCGCAGGCAAACCGACCCGGATACGATCGCCTTTCACAAGGCCATGAAGTTCGTCTGCGACCGCCACAGCGTGGCAGATTATGATCGCTATAAAGCATGGTGCGATGAATATTTTTATCTCCCCCACCGCGATGAACCACGCGGCGTCGGCGGCATTTTCTACGATTGGCTGCGCACGCCGGAACAAGATGGCGGCTGGGACGCAGACTTCTCTTTCACCCAAGACGTCGGCCGCACTTTCGGCGTGGTCTACCCCCACCTCGTGCGGAAGAATTTCAACACACCTTGGACAGAAGAGCAGCGCGACGAACAGCTAGTGCGCCGTGGTCGCTATGTAGAGTTCAACCTGCTATATGATCGCGGCACAATCTTTGGTCTGAAAACTGGCGGCAATGTGGATTCGATTTTGTCATCAATGCCACCGATGGTTAGATGGCCTTAAGTCTCCAAAAGCTCTTGTCCACTTAACGTAAAATCGCTGGCAACCCATTCATCTTCCAGCGCTTTTAGCTTTGCGCCCAGTTTCAGCCCGGGGGCCATGCCTTGCGCCAGCAAATCCGCGCCACTCACGGGGAATTTCGGCATTTGCCATTTCACCGCAAAATCCAGCAGCCGCGAATAGCCAGCGGCCTTCATCATTTCCTTGTCATCGCTGGCCGCCAAAGCGCGGGCGGACGACAACGCCAAGCGCAGGCGATCCACAATGCCGGAAACATTGCTGCGATAAAGGTTTCGGGCAAAGATACGATTGTCCAAATCCGGCGCAGGCAGCACCGCTTTTGCCCAAAGCTCCAGCCGATCCCGCTCCGCATTGGCAAGCTTCAAGCGTTTTCCAAGTTCCTCCATGCGCACATAATAAGGCGGAACAATCGA
>JAYTVD010000010.1:0-9003 GCA_043744175.1 Phyllobacteriaceae bacterium | reverse complement strand
GTGCCGCTCAGCCCCATTTCAGCGCGGCAGTTTTTCAATAAGAATGGCGAGACGATCTATGTGGATGACAAGGGCGCTAAAACCATCGGCGCATGGCTAGTGAGGGGCGACAGCTATTGCTCGGTCTGGCCGCCATCGGAGCACTATGTGTGCTACCCGTTGGAAAAGGCCACGGGCGCAGACGGCAAAGTAACCTACACCTTCGTCTCCGGCGGCGGCGGCCCGCGCTATGAGGCTGTGCTGGTTAAGGGCAATGTGGTGGATAAGGGCTGGGAGTAGCTACCCTACAGACCGCTTCAACACCTCATTCATGCGGCTTTGCCAGCCTTGGCCGGAGGCCTTGAACTTGTCGATGACATCTTGATCTAACCGGATGCTAATGGCCCGCTTTGGCTGCGCAAGCGGCGGGCGACCACCAAGGTTCTTGCGCATCTTATCCGCAAGCTCAGGAAACACGTCGGCAAATGGCTTGGCTTGGGCAAGTTCGGCCTTCGTCAAGACCGGGCTATCCACTGCATCCCAATCTTCTTGGGTAAAGCACTGTCCGGCTTTGAATTCGCTTTTTTTGCTGGTCATGTGAGCAAACTCCTCTCAGCGCGGTCGGCTCTACGCATGGAAATGACCGACAGCCCTTCACTTCCTAAATGCGAGAACACCACCGCAACGGTTCCATCTTCCATCCGGCCAATTGCCATAAAGCGATTATTACGCACGGGAACGACAACGCTGGACAGAAAAAATGATTCATCAAGATGAGCAAAGTCAAACCCATGCTTTGCAATATTGGCCAGCCGCTTTGGCTCATCCCAAAAAATCAACATGGTTGTTGTATATACGATAATTGCGTAGATCGCAATGTGTTTTTGTATATACGTAGATGAGCTGAATCTATTAGGGGAGGCGAGCGTTATGAAGCATGAACGAGGTCAAAAGACACTCAACTATTGAGCAGACGATACCCCCGCTCTTGCAAAAACTAAAGCTTAGCAAGGGCTAAACTTAAGTTTTTGCTTTCTCGCCCACCGGGGGGCGAGATAGACTGCGCCTCACTTAGCCACAGCAGCCTTGCCCTTTTCCATCACATAAAACGCATCAGCTTTCACCTTCTGCCACTCATCCGCCTTGCCATCCGGCCAGGCGACGCGGACTTCGGCTTCGGTGGCTTCGCCCAGGCCAACATGGTGCAGGCCGACGCTGCCGCTGGCATGGCCGCCGCCGATGGTGATTTCGCGGCGGGCTATTTTGTCGCCGTGCTTGACTTCAAGCCATGCGCCGATGGCGTCGCGGTTTGTATCTGGCTGGCTTAGTTTCACTTCGATGAAATGCCCCGCATCTTTGCTGGCGTTGCGCCAGATTTGGGCTGTGCTGTTGCGGTTTACGACGACGAGATCAATCAGGCCGTCCAGATTGAAATCCACTAACTGCGCGCCGCGTGACTGCGCTGTGGAGGCGACGCCTGCGGCTACGCCTTGATCGGTGAACTTACCTTCCGCGCCTTGGATCAGCAGGTTGTTCGGGTCTTTTTGGGCGAAGTCCGGCATCACATCGACATTGCCTTTGGCAACGAATAGGTCTTCCAGCCCATCATTATTGACGTCTTCAAACTGCGCGTGCCAGCCAGTGGATGGGCGCAAATCCTCGCCGGATGTCGGGCGATGCACTGTGACGCCGTGCGGTAGCGCTACGTCTTTGAAGGTGGCGGGCTGTTTGCCATTGACTGCCGGCGCGGCGATGGTTTGCAGTTTGTGATCGGCCATAGAGGTGAGGAAATATTCCGGCATACCGTCGAAATCGAGATCATAACTGGCGATGCCCATGCCCCAGATTTTGAGCGGCTTCCAGCCTTCCTTGTCGGTGAAAAGCGCGGGGGCTTGGTCCGGCTCCAAGTGCCACATCTGCTCGGTGCCGCCCTCGTAATATTCACGGTCGTTTGACACGCGCAAGGACGGTGTGCCGGAATGGTTCCAGTCGGTAAACAGCATGGACAGCGAGCAAAAGCTGGGCTTTAGCGCCAACGGCGCGGCGAACTTTGCGCCTGTTGCATCAGGTCTAAGCAGCCAATTATCCGTGCAGGAGCCCCAAGGCGAGATTTCTTCCTTGCGGTCGATATAATTGCCGATGGCGATGGTCGGCCATTTGGCGCCGTGTTCCCATGTGGCGGCGAGTGCGGTGGACCAGCCATCGCCGCCATCAAAACCCCACGCCTCATTGGCACGCTCAAACTTGCAAGCGCCCTTGCCGCGCATGACGGTATTTTCGCCCACGCGCAAGAGCACGACATCCATGATGCCGTCGCTGTCGATATCAATCGGGTATGAACCGGTAACTTTATCCAGCTCAAGGCCGCTTGCTTGCGCTTCGAATTTCAGCGCGCCGCCCTTCTCGCTTTTGTTGATATAGAAAGCGGCGGGGTTTTCGCCGCCTGCCGTGAGCAAATCCGGATAGCCATCGTCGTTGCAGTCAAACGTGGCTGCGCCGCCGCCGACCATGTATTGCCACTCGCCCTTATAGACGCTGGAAATGCCGGAAGTGGCGGTTTCCTCGGCGAAGGCGGGCACTTTGGGGGCAGTCTGGGCGAAGGCAGGAGCCGTAATAAATGCGGCGCTGAGGCAAAGGGCTGTTTTCAGGCGCATGGCTTACTTCCTTGTCTTGAGGTTCGCGGCATATTTGCCGATGCATTTGCCCTGCACTTGCCCGTTTTCAACGGCAGCGCGGAAGTGGATGCCGCCATAAATGCGGGACAGTGCGGCTTCATCTGCCGCGGCATAGAAGCTGGGGAACTTGCGGGCTTTGACACCATCTTTGATGTAAGTTGAATCTTCAAAAGCGAAGTTATCGCCAAAGAACGCGGTCATTACGGTTGATGCCGCTCCGGACTGGGTGGAGTGGCCGCTTGGATATTCCGGAAACGGGGGGGTGTTGAGCATCGGATCCCATTTCGGGTCCATGACCTTGCGAATGTAGCTGATGGGGCGGATGGTATTATAGGCATATTTGCCCTTCCAGCAGCCGATGAACGCATCTGCCTGCGCCACGCCGAGGCGGGCGAGCAGGTCCACCTGATCTTCAACGTTGCGATTATCGCGGGCCATGATTTGCAGCGCGATAGAAATCCAATGGCCGGGCGGCGTGGTGGTGAGCATGGCATCATCGGCCCAGAAACGGGCAATAAAGCGCTGCTCGTCAGTCAAATTCTTTTTGATATCAGAGACTTCTTGCGCCTGCTTGTAAAACTCTGAACCCTTGTCTTCGCTGTATTCGACTGGCGGAGCGAGATCGCAAGACGCATCCTTCGGCATGGCAAACGGGCGATTATTGCCCCACTCCGGCAGCAACGGCAATTGCTGCAAAGCAACCGGATTGGTAGGAACCCAGAGGCCGGGGCCCTTTTTCAGGTCGTACTTCATCGGGAAGCCGAGGTTCTCGACCTTGGCACCGCCGTCGGTCTGTGACCATTCAAAAATATGGGCCGCGACGGCTTTGCCATAGGCTTGGCTGCGGGCGACAACATCGGCGGGGACACCTTCAATGGTGACAGCGGCGGATTTTTTCTCCATTGCCATAATGGCGCGCTGGCCTGTTGGGCCGGTATTTTCAAAGAAATCATGGGTCGAGGCCACCAGCGCTGCATCCAGTATGATGGCTTCATCAAAGGTAACGCCAGCCTCGCGGGCGGGTGTGGGCGTCAAATCGGTTAGTTGGCCAGCCAAGGATTGCAACTTGGCATCGCCTGAAGCAGTTGCCTCAAAGGCGGTGACGCCAAGATAGCCTAGCGCCCTGCTGGCAACGGGTGGTGTATAAGTTGGCGTGTGGCGGATGAGTTCG
Organism: Phyllobacteriaceae bacterium; assembly: GCA_043744175.1. Taxonomy (GTDB): domain Bacteria; phylum Pseudomonadota; class Alphaproteobacteria; order Rhizobiales; family Rhizobiaceae; genus JANMEX01. Next base: position 5,178 of record JAYTVD010000010.1, on the reverse strand, counting down.
AGAACCAGATGATACCAGCCCTGCACAACGGCCTCTGGCTTGGCGGCCTCAGCATTGGCGTTCATGCAAAGTAAAACTGCGAGCGCAGCCATAATTCGGCGCAAATTGTTCATGGTAGCCCTCCCGAGACCAGCCTCCCTTAGTTAGGGATGGCGCACTAAACAATGTGTTGCGACGCGGCGCAAGGGGGCATGTGTCTATTTTTTCGACTGGCGAAATTAATCGCATCGTAAGCTTGATTGCGCTGACCGCATTGCAAATTAAGCTTGTGTGCCTATGGTGGCGTGGGGCGCTTCATTGGGAGCATGAAATGACAAATCTGAGGATGAACCGACGCAGGTTTAACACGGGGCTTGCAGCAGCGCTATTTGTGGCAGTAGCAATGCCCGGCGTCGCGCTGGCAAAGTCCGGCGTTTATACCCCTGCCAAGGGCAGCGCGGAACGCAAGGCCATTATGGATGCGATGCGGGCCAAGGGCGAAGACCAAGACCGCGTGTTTGTGGTGCGGCGCTTGAAAATATCCGGCAATTGGGCGTGGCTGGACTGCGACCCGCAATCTCGCGATGGCAGCAATCATTACGAGCCGGAAAGCGCATTACTGCGCAACAGCGGCGGCGAATGGAAAGTTGTGGACCAGCCTTGCAGCGAAGGTGACTGCGATTTCGACAGCGAAGTCGGCCGCATTCGCGATGAGAACTCGCAAGCGCCGGAGGCAATATTTCCGTGAGCTAGCCTACCGCGCGGTTTGCCCGAACAGCACCTTTTGCGCTTCCTTATCATCAGCGAGGCTCATGCGGGCATCTTTGCCGACATCAACACCTTTGATAACCGCCGGACGGGCTTTCACTGCCTCGTACCAGCGCTTTAGGTGCGGGAAATCATCGAGATTTTGGCCTTGGTTGGCGTGCGGGATAATCCAGCCGATGCAGGCCATATCTGCGATGGAATAGTCGCCTGCCAGATAGTCATTATGCTCCAAGCGGCGGTTCATCACGCCGTAGAGGCGATTGACCTCATTGGTATAGCGGTTGATGCCGTATTCGACTTTTTCGGGCGCGTATTGGCGGAAATGGTGCGCCTGCCCTGCCATGGGGCCAAGTCCGCCGACCTGCCAGAACAGCCATTCTTCGCACGCCACACGCTGGCGCTCATCGCTCGGATAGAATTTGGCAAATTTCCTGCCAAGATATTGCAAGATTGCGCCGGACTCAAACACGGAGATGGGCTGGCCGCACGGCCCTTCCGGATCGATGATGGCGGGCATACGGTTATTGGGCGCGATCTTCAGAAAGTCCGACTCAAACTGCTCGCCCTTGCCGATGTTGATGAGTTTGACCACATAAGGGATGCCGAGCTCCTCAAGCATGATGGATATTTTCCAGCCGTTTGGCGTTGGCCAGTAGTAAAGCTCAATCGGTGCTGTTTGTGTGGTCATCTGGTGCTCCTTTTATGATGAACGTAGCGCGGCGGCGGCTATTTTCAAAGCGTTAACACGCGTTAACCCTCCTGAACTCAATATGAACGGACCTGTCAGAGGCCATTCAGGTGCCCTCCCTTATATTAGCGATATAAGGGGATACGGACATGAAATTTGAAACCGCAGTAATCGCAAGACGCTTCACAATAATCTGCCTGATTGCGATGATTTTCGGGTTTGTATTCGCCAACCTCGTTGTTAGCCGCCCGGCGCACTCATACGAAATCGGCATGGTTACGCCGTGCGTTTTTGAAAATGGCCATAGCTGCAAAACACGTTGAACGACAAAAAAGTAGGACTGGGACAAAAATTATGATGAAAAAACTTCAATCTTCAGCCAACGGTTTGGTTCTTGCTGCTGTGATGTTTTCGCTTTTTGCCGCACCCGCAATCACGCTTGCTGCCACACGGGGCGACCAGAGCCGTAGTGTTTCCGGTGTTGGATTGGTGCTGATGGTGACATTGCAGCGCAACGCAGGCTGAGGTGAGAAACCGCCCTGCTGGCGCATTTGGCGCAATTTTCTTCCGCTTCCGGTGCTCACGTACTTAAGTACGCTCCGCTCCGGTTCTCAGAAAATCACACCAACTACACCACCATGACAATTTCTCGCATCGTCCTAAATATTTAGCGGTCGGCACGCGCAAACACCAAACTCGCATCGTCCTAAATATTTAGCGGTCGGCACGCGCAAACACCAAATATGACAATTTCATGATTTTTTCGGAAGGGCCTTTTCTAGTGTCAAACAAATCTCTACTAGTGGCCCATGAAAACAGAAGCAAAATTCGACACGACGTTGGTCGTGACTCCACCGGACATCAAGCCACGCTCCTTTACGGATGCAAAACTGGCGGTCCAAGAACTCAAACGCATTTACGATCGCAACACCCAATTCTTGCGTGATTGCTTTACGGCGGTTAGCCACGGCGAAACGCCGGGCGGCCGCGCGCGCGCCTATTATCCCGAGTTGCGCTTTGTGACCAACAGCTATGCGCAGGTGGATACCCGCCTCGCCTATGGTCATGTTTCCGGCCCCGGCGTTTACACAACGACTATTACGCGCCCTGACCTTTTTGAAACCTATCTCGAAGCGCAGATTGCGCTGCTTTTGCGCAACCATAATGTGCCGATCACCGTTGGCGAATCCAAAACGCCAATCCCGCTGCATTTCGCTTTCCTCGAAGGCACACATCTTGGGCAATCCGAGGCCGCTGCGCTGAATAAGCCGTTGCGCGATTTGTTTGATGTGCCTGATTTGAACGGCACGGATGATAAAATCGTCAATGGCAATCTCGACCATCCTGTCGGAGATCCGGAGCCTCTGGCTCCCTTTACCGCCCAGCGCATCGACTATTCACTGCACCGGCTTTCGCACTATACGGCGACCAGCCCGGCGCATTTTCAGAACTTTGTGCTGTTCACCAACTATCAGTTCTATATCGATGAATTCACGGCCTACGCCCGCCAGCTGATGGCCGATGGCGGCGGTGGCTATGATGCATTTGTTGAACCCGGCAACGTAATTACACTGGCCGGAGAGGCGCACATGCCTGCGCCTAGCACAATCCGGCTGCCGCAAATGCCTGCTTATCATCTCAAAAAGGGTTCATCCGGCGGCATCACCATGGTGAACATCGGCGTTGGCCCATCCAACGCCAAAACTATCACTGACCATATTGCCGTGCTGCGTCCCCATGCCTGGCTTATGCTTGGCCACTGCGCGGGCCTTCGCAATACGCAGGCTCTGGGCGATTATGTTTTGGCCCACGCCTATGTGCGCGAGGACCATGTGCTCGATGCTGACCTTCCGGTGTGGATACCCATCCCCGCGCTGGCCGAAGTGCAAGTGGCACTGGAAGATGCGGTTGAGGAAGTGACAGGGCTGGAAGGCTATGAACTGAAAAAGATCATGCGCACTGGCACTGTGGCGACGATTGATAACCGCAACTGGGAACTGCGCGACCAGCGCGGCCCCGTGCAGCGGCTTTCTCAGTCCCGTGCGATCGCGCTGGATATGGAAAGCGCCACAATCGCCGCCAACGGCTTCCGCTTCCGTGTGCCTTACGGTACGCTGCTGTGTGTTTCCGACAAGCCGCTGCATGGCGAGTTAAAGCTGCCCGGCATGGCAACAGATTTCTACAAGCGCCAAGTGGCTCAGCACCTCACCATCGGTATTCGCGCCATGGAAAAACTGGCAGCAATGCCACAAGAAAAGCTGCATTCGCGGAAGCTGCGGAGCTTCTTTGAGACTGCGTTTCAGTGAGGGGTCGTTGGTATCAATTGACTTGGCGCGAAACAAAATATGCGCTCCAAGTGCACAAAATCTGCGCCCGTCCGCCAACATCGAGCCGCATTTGGCTGGTTAAGCTCCGCCCAGTTTTAACGGGCGGGCCATGATGCGGATATTCAGATTTTTCATTTATCAATTCGGCAATGCGGCGCTTGCGGCAACAGTGCTTGGTTACTTCGGCAACATTCACCCTGCGTTTGATTCACTCGGGCATTTTCGCATTCAGCTGGCGGCGCTCACCGTTTTGTTTGGGCTTTTGACCATACTAATCGGCGGTATGCTTGGCGGGGCGGCGCTTTTGGTGACGGGCGCGCTGGTGCTGTGGACGACGCTAACGCCCATGTCCGGTGAAGCTAGTGCTGCGACAAACGTAACCAACGGTGCCGTTTATCGCCTGCTGCAAAGCAATGTGCGCTTTGATAACCGCACACCCGACGAGTTTATCAGGCTTGTGGCACGAACCAAACCAGATGTGCTGGTGCTGCAGGAAATCCCACTCGTCTGGCAGCTAAAGCTGGCAACTGTGAAGCATCTTTACCCCTATCAGCTCATCTGCCCTGCGATCGACCGCGTGGGGCCGAGCGCCATCATCTCGCGCCGCCCCTTTACACAAGGCTCGGTCGGCCAATGCCTGAAAGACAGCAATGTGGCTGTGCAAGACATCGACTTTGGCGGGCGCGTTGTAACAATAGCTTCGCTGCATTTGCACTGGCCGTGGCCAAAGCGTCAGCCGGAAGAGCTGGCGGATATTTTGCCAAGTTTGACGAAATTAAAATCCAATTCTGGCGGCGTGATTTTGACAGGCGATCTGAATGCCGCGACATGGAGCTACACCGCCAGCAAGATTGCTGATGTGACCGCGACCAACCAATTGCGCTATGCAGGCGGAAGCTGGCTGCCGTTGGAACTGCCATCCACATGGACGAAGTATATCGGCCTGCCTATCGACAATGTGTTTTATAATTCGCGCATTGAACTGCGGTCCGCGACGCGGCAATCAAGCATTGGTTCAGACCATTTGCCGATACTTATTGAGTTCAGCATTCCGACTATCGACACCGCAACCTATGCTGAACAAGCGGCAAGCTGAGTGTTTTATCCCGCTTTTTCGCGAAGATTTTGATTCCGAATTCCTTGTTAGCTAATTGAAAATAAACATTTTTATTTTTTGTAGGAAAAATATGATACTATTTTAGGCCATTTTATCCCCACCCCGCCCCATGGCCTCATAATGCTCAGCAATTGAAGATGCTGACCTTATGAGGACCTTATGCATAATACCGGGCGATTTGATCTTCCGCTGATTTTACCCAGCCAAGCGCAGAAACACGTGACCCTTAATGAGGCGCTGACGCTGATTGACGGGCTGTTTCATCTTGTCATCAAGACGTTTGACGAGGTCGCGCCGCC
>JAYTVD010000009.1:0-35249 GCA_043744175.1 Phyllobacteriaceae bacterium | reverse complement strand
ATAGCGATCCTTCCGAGACGATAAAGCTTGTAAAGCGCAAAGTGCGCGGCGAGGGCAAAGCACCAAGTGACGCCAGCAAAGTCGCGTCTAAGTTGGCGGATCGCCTCGCCAAAATTCGCCGCCTTAGCGATTTTGCATTCAAAAACAAGACTATAACCCAAGAGGAAGTGGCCGAGCATCTCAAACGCATCCGCAATGATTGGTGCGTCGGCACATTGCGCGACGCTATGAATGCCTACTTACCGCAGCCCGTTGCGCGGCGTGTCGCGCACATTCGCATTCTGCCGCCTGTTGAAGTTACCGGAAACGAAACGTCTGCTGATCTTATGGCAACGGTCCGCACCTCACTCCAATCGGCACTCGACAAAGTGAATGGTGAAATCACCAAAGGTGACAAGCGGACCGTCTGGCCAAACCCGTTTTTCGCGCAGAATAGCTAGCCGCACCTTCGCACTTGCACTTCATTCCATTTCACACTATACGCCTCAGCATTCCACATGCGGGGATAGGTTCGTTCGGGGAGAAATCCCGACCGCGCCACCGGTGACAGGCAACTGTCTTCCCCCGCAGAGGTTAAACCGGAAAGGACTACTACAATGGCGCTGCCAGACTTCAGCATGCGTCAGCTTTTAGAAGCTGGCGTTCACTTTGGGCATCAAACCCATCGTTGGAACCCGAAAATGGAATCTTACATTTTCGGAACACGTAACAACATACACATTCTCGACCTTGCACAGACAGTTCCCCTGTTGAACAACGCTCTCAAGGCCATTTCAGACACCGTCGCCAAGGGCGGCCGCGTTCTGTTCGTTGGTACAAAGCGTCAGGCTTCCGAGCTTATCGCTGAAGCTGCCCGTAACTCCGCGCAATATTACGTAAACGCGCGTTGGCTCGGCGGCATGATGACCAACTGGAAGACAATTTCTAACTCAATCTCCCGTCTGCGCAAGCTCGACGAATTGCTCTCCGGCGACGGCCACGGCCTCACAAAGAAGGAACTTTTGAACCTTCAGCGCGAGCGCGAAAAGCTTGACCGCGCACTCGGCGGCATCAAGGACATGGGTTCAACACCGAACATCATGTTCATCATTGATACCAACAAGGAAGCCAACGCGATTGACGAAGCCAAGCGCCTTGGCATTCCAGTTGTTGCGATCATCGATTCGAACTGCACACCTGATCTCATTGATTACCCAATTCCAGGTAATGACGACTCATCCCGCGCAATCGCTCTCTATTGCGATTTGATCTCCAAGGCCTGCATCGACGGCATTGCTCGTCAGCAAGGTTCAATGGGCATTGATATCGGCGCTATGGAAAACCCAACAGAACCAACGTTGGAAGACGCAGCACCAGCTGCCTAATGTGAAATTTGATGAAGCCGTGTCATCACGGCTTCATCATCCACTCGCATAACCACCAAAATTTCGGAGCTTTGAGAGTTCCAAGAGCGCGCTCTTTAGAAGAGGGCGCTGTTTTCATAAGAAAGGCTACCACAATGACTGCAATTACCGCTGCAATGGTAAAAGAACTGCGCGAAATCTCCGGCGCAGGCATGATGGACTGCAAGAACGCGCTGACTGAAAATGCCGGCAATATGGAAGCATCCGTTGACTGGCTGCGCGCCAAGCGCATCACCAAGGCCGAAAAGAAGTCCGGCCGCACCGCCGCTGAAGGTCTCGTTGGGTACGCATCCGATAGCCATAAAGCTGTTGTGGTTGAAGTTAACTCCGAGACCGACTTTGTTGCCCGTAACGATGCCTTTCAAGATATCGTGCGCAATGTTGCAAGCGTTGCCATCAAGACAGACGGTTCGCATGACGTTATCGCAAACTCGATTTATCCGGGTTCGGACAAGTCCGTAGCTGACACGATCAAGGATGCTGTTGGCACCATTGGCGAAAACATGAGCTTCCGCCGCTCCGCAATGCTGTCAGTCAAGGACGGCGTTGTTGCAACATATATGCACAACCAAGTCGCTGATGGCCTTGGCAAGCTCGGCGTTCTCGTTGCTATCGAAACCATCGGTGGCCATGACGAAGCCCGCGTCTTCGCCCGCCAAGTGGCCATGCATGTTGCCGCGACCAATCCTTTGGCTTTGACAGCTGAAGAAGTTGATCCCGCCGCTGTAGAGCGTGAACGCGCGATTTTCGTCGAGCAAGCCCGCGAATCTGGCAAGCCAGATGCAATCATCGAAAAGATGGTAGATGGCCGTATCCGCAAGTTCTACGAAGAAGTTGTTCTGTTGAAGCAGGCTTTCGTTCTTAATCCTGATCTGACTGTTGAGCAGGCTTTGAAGGCTGCAGAAAAGACAATCGGCGCACCTGCTAGGATCACTGGTTTCGTGCGTTTCGCCCTTGGCGATGGCATCGAAAAAGAAGCGACAGACTTTGCTGCCGATGTTGCAGCAATGAACAAGAAATAATCAGTTTCTAATTTTAAAACCCTGAAGGGCGCGGCGTGACACGACCGCGCCCTTCGTGTATCCGAAGCATGGATTTTACAATATAACGGACTCACTCATGACAGCTAAGCCAATCTATCGCCGCGTACTCCTCAAATGCTCCGGCGAAGCGCTTATGGGCGATCAAGGCTTTGGCATTGATGTGGCCGTGGTTGACCGCATCGCAGCTGATATTGCATCAGCCCGCGCACTTGGTGTCGAAGTCGGCGTCGTCGTTGGCGGCGGTAATATTTTCCGCGGTGTTGCCGTTGCTTCCAAGGGCGGCGATCGCGTGACTGGCGACCATATGGGCATGCTGGCGACGGTCATCAATTCGCTCGCGCTACGCACATCGCTGGTCAAAATCGGCATTGATACGGTCGTCCTTTCCGCCATCGCCATGCCGGAAATTTGCGAGAGCTTTTCGCAGCGCCAAGCGACATCTTATATGGATCAGGGCAAAGTGGTAATCTTCGCCGGCGGCACCGGCAATCCATTTTTCACCACAGATTCCGCCGCCGCGTTACGCGCCGCAGAGGTTGGCGCTGATGCGCTTTTCAAGGGGACGCAAGTGGACGGCATTTACTCCGCCGATCCGAAGAAAGACCCGAACGCAACGCGCTTTGAACGCATTACCCATCAGGATATTCTGTCCAAGGGCCTTGCGGTGATGGACACCGCTGCCGTGGCACTTGCGCGAGAGAACAAGATTCCGATAATTGTGTTTTCTATTCACGAAAGCGGCGGATTCGCTGATATTTTGACAGGTAAGGGACGTTGCACAACGGTTATTGACGCTTAACAGCGGCAAACTTGGTAAACGTTTAAGGAGATTTGCAAATGGCAAAGAATGAATTGCTAGATCTAAATGATGTAAAGCGCCGCATGGATGGCGCTATAACCTCATTGAAACAAGATTTAGGCGGTCTGCGCACCGGTCGCGCGTCGGCATCTTTGTTGGACCCTATTACGGTGCAGGCCTACGGCTCGTCCATGCCGCTCAATCAAGTGGCGAACGTTACCGTTCCGGAAGCTCGTATGCTTGCGGTTTCGGTTTGGGATAAATCAATGGTCGGCGCCGTGGACCGTGCCATTCGCGAATCTGGGCTTGGACTGAACCCGATTACCGAGGGCACGACGCTGCGCATTCCACTGCCGGAGCTTAACGAGCAGCGCCGCAAGGATTTGGTGAAGATTGCTAAGGAATATGCTGAGAACGCCAAAGTATCCACCCGCCATGTGCGCCGTGATGCAATGGACCTGTTGAAGAAACTCGAAAAAGACGGCGACATTGCGCAAGATGATGGCCGGGTGCAAAGCGAAAAAGTGCAAAAAATGACCGATGAGACCATCGCGGCCATTGATGCATCGCTTCACCACAAAGAAGTTGAAATTATGCAGGTTTAGTTCAATAAATTAAACCAAAGGATGCGATGAACATGGCGGTGCCTGCCCACGTGGCAATCATAATGGATGGCAATGGTCGCTGGGCAAAGGCCCGTGGCCTGCCACGCACTGCCGGTCACAAGGCGGGCATGAACGCGCTCCATGACACCGTTCGCAACGCCAGCGAACTGGGCATCCGCTATCTCACTCTCTACGCTTTCTCGTCCGAAAACTGGTCGCGGCCCGCTGCTGAAGTATCGGATTTGCTTGGCCTCCTAAAGATATTTATCCGCCGTGACTTAGCGGAGTTGCATCGCTCCAATGTAGAAGTGCGCATCATTGGCGATCGCAAAAACCTGAAGCCGGACATTCTGAAACTTCTGGAAGACGCTGAGAAGCTCACGCGCGGCAACAGCAAAATGACGCTGACCATCGCGTTCAACTATGGTGCCCGTGATGAGATCGTCCGTGCCGCACGGGCCTTGGTGAGCGATGTGCAGGCAGGGCGCTTATCGCTCGAAGATATCGGGCAGGGCGCGCTGACTGCGCGCCTCGATACCGCCGGTATTCCGGATCCTGATTTAGTGATCCGCACCAGTGGCGAAGTGCGCCTGTCAAATTTCCTGATGTGGCAGGCTGCTTACGCTGAGCTTGTTTTTATGCCGTGCTTCTGGCCGGATTTTGATAAAACCAGCCTAATTGAGGCGGTTTCGGAATATGAGCGCCGTGACAGGCGCTTCGGTGGCCTGCAGGCGCAGGTGTCATGAGCGGCCTCTCCAATCTCCAAATTCGGATCATTTCGGCGGTCATATTAGGCACTGTTGTTCTCGCCGTAACCTACTTCGGTGGCGTAGCCTTCCGTGTGCTGGCAGTCGTCATGGGCGCGGCAGTGTATGTCGAATGGCGGACCATCACTGGTCAACAATCTGCCAACTTCGTATGCCGCTTGGCTGAAATTCTTTTGGTGCTGAGCTTTGCACTGCTTGTCGCCGGCATGTCGCCTCCGTTTGTATTCGGCGCCGTTGCACTGGCAGCCATGGCTGGTGTGGCTGCGACTATCACTGGCGGCGCGACACGTTGGCTTCCTATTGGTATTCTTTACGCCGGAATTCCCGCAGCGAGCCTCGCATTCCTGCGTGGTGACACCTCTGACGGCTTGCTTAACGTGTTGATTTTGTTTGGCCTCGTGTGGTCAACGGATATATTCGCCTATTTCGTCGGCCGCGCGCTCGGCGGCCCGAAGCTTGCGCCTAGCATATCCCCAAACAAAACATGGTCCGGTGCCATCGGCGGTGCTGCGGCAGCCGTCGCTGTCGGCATCATGATTGCCTTCCACAATGGACATGCTGGAAATCCGCTATTGCCAGTCATCATTCTCATGATATCGATCATCTCACAGGGCGGCGATCTGTTTGAATCATGGGTAAAGCGTAAGTTTGGCGTGAAAGATTCCGGCACTATGATCCCCGGCCACGGCGGCATGATGGACCGTGTTGATGGCCTTGCTGTTGCCGCAACCGCACTCTATGTCGCCATCAGTCTTTTGAATTTTATCTAACGAAGCTTCTTTGTTTGGCCCGTTATTCGGCGTGTCAAAAATATGGAATTGGACGAAAAATTGAGCGAAACGCTTACAAAACTATTGAGCAGCGACAGTCTCCTAATTGGTACAATCCTGCCATTCCTCATCGTGCTTACGGTCGTCGTTTTCGTCCACGAAATGGGGCACTATTTGGTCGGTCGTTGGTGCGGTATCGGCGTTCAGGCCTTCTCAATCGGTTTTGGGCCTGAACTAATCGGTTTCAATGACAAACATGGAACGCGCTGGAAATTGTGCGCAATTCCGCTCGGCGGCTACGTCAAATTTGCCGGTGATTTGAATGGCGCAAGCATTGTGGACGCGGATGCAATTGCGGGCATGACGCCGCAGGAGCGTACGGTTGCCTTCCACACACAACCAGTTTGGAAGCGCGCGGCAACCGTGTTTGCCGGTCCTTTGGCAAATTTCATTCTCACAATTGCGATATTTACAGTGTTCTTCAGCCTCTATGGCAAGTTGGTGGTTGATCCAGTCGTCACCGAAATTATGCCTGATACCGTTGCAGCCTCAGCAGGTTTCAAGCCCGGTGATCGCTTCGTCAGCGTCGATGGTCAGCCTGTGGCGACGTTTACCGATGTGCAGCGCTATATCGGACCGCGCGCGGGGCAAGATATTCGATTTGCAATGGAGCGCGACGGAAAGTCTGTCGAAATTACTGCCGCGCCGCAAATCAAAGACATGGACGATCCTCTTGGAAATAAAGTAAAAATTGCTGTTTTGGGAATCAAAGTTAGCAATGAAAATGGTAATTTCCGTACAGTGAATTTCTCACCGCTTGGTGCGTTCAAAGAATCACTTTCAGAGGCTGGATTCATTGCCGAACAAACCGGCAGCTTCTTTGTCCGCCTTGTGAAAGGCCGTGAGGATAAGTGCCAGCTTGGTGGACCAGTGAAAATCGCAACTATGGCCGGACAAGCGGCCAAACGTGGCTATGATTGGTTGATTCAGCTTGCCGCGCTCCTATCAATCGGCATCGGTATTTTGAATTTGTTGCCAATTCCTCCGCTTGATGGGGGGCACTTGTTGTTTTACGGCATGGAAGCTGTCATGCGACGCCCTGTTTCCGCCAAAATGCAAGATATTGTCTATCGCATTGGAAGCATTCTGGTTTTGAGCTTCATGGGATTCGTTTTCTTCAACGACCTGTTTGCTTGCTGAAATGACAACATGGTTAGGATTGGTTTACCATACTGGCTAATTTACGTGACCTCAAAGTCACAAATTACAAAGAAGTAAACGGATTTTAACTCTAATGCTTGCGTGTATGGTAAAACCGTTTAAGACGGGGAACGCTCTGACGGGTGCGATTTATCGCGTGGGTCAAACCTATTGCAGAAGGTTTGGAAAGCCAAATGAAGGCTAAGTCAATTTTGTTGTCAGCGGCTTCCGCTATTGTCATGTCGAGCCGCATCGTTGCGGGTGGCGTGGTAGCGGGCAGTCTCGTGTTTGTATCCGCTGCTCATGCTGCGTCGTTTAAGAGTGTTGATGTGCGCGGCAATTCTCGCGTTGAATCGTCCACAATTAGCGATTATCTCGGCATAAAGGCCGGTCAATCCTATTCTGCATCGGATTTGGACGAAGCTGTGAAGCGCCTTTACTCAACAGGTCTATTCTCAGACGTCAGCATTAATCAGTCCGGCGGGACGTTGGTAATCACTGTTTCCGAATATTCCGTCATCAATCAGGTGCTCTTCAAGGGCAACAAGAAGATTAAAGACGCCGCTCTTGGCGCACAAGTGCAGTTGAAGAGCGGTTCTTCGCTTGATTCCAACATATTGGAGCAGGATGCCGAAACAGTGCGTCAGGCATATCGCCGCATCGGTCGTGCTGATGTGGTTGTCAATCCGACCACTGTTGATTTGGGCGAAGGCCGCACCAACGTCGTTTTTGATATTCAGGAAGGTGATCGCACAAAAATTGCGACTATCAATTTCGTTGGTAATACAGCCTTTGGTGATCGTCGCCTTCAGGAAGTGATCTCGACCAAAAAGACCAACTTGCTTTCGTTTATTTCGCGTAACGATGTTTATGATGCTGATCGTTTGAAGGCTGATGAGGAGGCGCTGCGTCGCTTCTATTTCAATCGGGGCTATGCAGATTTCCAAGTTGTGTCTTCCGACGCGCAGCTTGATGACGCGACCAACAAGTACACCATCACGGTTACTGTGGACGAAGGCCAGCGCTATAAGTATGGCACAGTGTCTGTCGAAAGCACCGTCGATGGCGTGACATCAGCTGACTTGCAAAATGTGGTTAAAACGCGTGATGGCGATACCTACAGCGCCAAAGATATTGAAGATACAATTTCGGGCATTTCAGAAAAGGTAGCCAATAAAGGCTTTGCGTTTGCTCAAGTGACGCCACGCGGTGACCGTGATTTTGCCAACCACACCATCAATGTTGTTTATACTGTTGACCAAGGCCCGCGCGCCTATGTCGAGCGCATCGAAGTGCGCGGTAATGACAAGACGCGCGACTACGTCATTCGTCGCGAGTTTGATGTTGCAGAAGGTGATGCCTTCAATCAAGTTCTCGTGCAGCGCGCGAAGAAACGTCTGGAAGCGATTGGTTTCTTTGATCGTGTGGAAATATCAACGGTTCCTGGTGCTGAGGCAGATCAAGTTGTGTTGGTTGTTGATGTCACAGAAAAATCCACCGGTGAGTTCTCTATCGGTGCTGGCTATACCACCGGTGGGACAAATGGTGGTGGTGTAAACCTTGAAGCTGGCATTACCGAACGTAATTTCCTTGGTCGCGGCCAATACGTTAAGGTCTCCGCTGGCGGTTCCAAGGGCGAGCGTACCTATTCGTTATCGTTCACCGAGCCATACTTCCTCGGGCATCGCGTAGCGGCTGGGTTTGATATATTCAAAACCAATACCGACTATACCAGCTATAAGTTGGATCGCTCAGGTGCAACAGTGCGTTTTGGCTTGCCGATTACCGATCAGTTGTCGGCCCAAGTTGCCTACAATATTGTGCAGGATAAATATACAACAACAGTTGCTGGATCTCCGTCATATATATTTGGTGCTACCGGCACCAGTCTGACATGGATCAAGTCGTCGCTTAGCTATTCGTTGTTGTTCAATACGATTGATGACATGAACAATCCGCATGAAGGCATTTATGCGAAATTCAATCAGGAATTCGCTGGTTTGGGTGGTGATGCAAAGTGGATCAAGTCCACGGCGAAAGCGTCATACTATAAGACACTTTCGGAAGAGTATGATATCGTGGCTAGTGCCACTGTCGGTGCGGGTTACATTTATGCACTCGATAGCAGGGGTACTACCTCAGCGCATAATGGCATCCTGACTGGTGATTTGTTTAAGGCTGGGCCTGAAATCGTTCGTGGCTTCAGATCTGAGGGCTTTGGCCCAACGCAGGGAACTGCATTTATCGGTGGCTCGTCCTATGTTAACGGCTCCGCAGAAGTGCAATTCCCAATGCCGGCCATTCCTGAAAGCATTGGTATTAAGGGCGCTGTATTTGCCGATGTCGGCAGCGTGTTTGGTTCTCCTTTCACAGATGCCACAGCTACAAAGCTAGCGATGCGTTCGTCCGTTGGTGCCAGCTTGATTTGGGCATCGCCGTTTGGTCCGTTGCGTGTGGATTATGCTATCCCTGTAATGAAGAAGGCTGGCGATCGTATTCAAAATCTAAACTTCGGTATCTCGACAAAGTTCTAAGAACTTTATCTGTCAGCCCTCCGGGCCAAACTATTGTCCGGAGGATAGAGAGTCGCATGACAAACACCTCTTTTTTTGCACCAGCGCGCATGCTTAGTGTCGAAGATGCTGCGCTGCATTGTGGCGCAGAGCTGATGACGCCAGAGTACAAAGATCGCCAAATCTCAAGTATTAGTAGCTTGGAAAATGCAGGCGCTGGAGCACTGCTCTTTGCAAGCGGAAAGGCCTATGAGGGTCGCTTAGCATCCTTGCCGGATTGTACCATAATATGCACAGAGCAGCTCGCGCCATTTGTCGGCAAGAACGTAGCCGTGCTTGTGTCTGCTCGGCCGCAACAGGCATTTGGCGTTTTAGGAAGAGCTCTATTTCCAAATTCGATAAAACCTCAATCATTTTCAGGCTTTACCGGTATTTCCTCAAATGCGCATATATCAAAAACGGCAATTATTGAAGCCAATGTGACCATCGAAGCAGGAGCCGTCATCGGCGAATTCGTCGAAATCGGCTCAGGCACAATTGTTGGTCCCTCTGCTGTAATCGGCGCGCGGTGTAAAATCGGCCGCGACTGTGCCATCGGGCCGGGCGCAACCCTAACCAACTCGCTTTTGGGCAACCGCGTGCTTGTTCATTCGGGCGCAAGGCTTGGCCAAGACGGCTTCGGCTTTACACCGGGAGCCAAGGGTCTGGAAAAAATGCCCCACATTGGCCGCGTCATCCTTCAGGATGATGTCGAGATTGGTGCCAATACCACGATAGATCGTGGAGCGCTCGCCGACACGATTATCGGCGAAGGCACGAAAATTGATAATCTGGTGCAGATAGCGCACAATGTACGTATCGGCAGAAATTGTGTTATCACGGGCCATTGCGGCCTGTCCGGCAGCGTCACCTTGGGTGATAATGTCATGCTTGGCGGTCGCGTGGGCATTGCCGACCACGTAACTTTGGGCAATGGTGTGCAGGTGGCGGCGGCATCCGGCGTTATGAATGATATACCGGATAATGAGCGTTGGGGCGGACTACCCGCACAGCCGCTCAAACAGTTTTTCCGCGAACTTTCGATAATTAGAACATTGGCAAGAGAAAAAAGGAAATCAGGCAATGAGTGACAACAGCACGGCGCTGCAATCTGCTGACATTCAAAAGCTACTTTCTATTCTGCCCCATCGTTATCCTTTTTTGCTCATTGATAAAATCATCGACATCGACGGCGACAATTCCGCCACCGGCATCAAGAACGTGACAATCAATGAGCCGCATTTCACCGGCCATTTCCCTGGAAATCCCATCATGCCGGGAGTCCTCATTATTGAAGCCATGGCACAAACGGCCGGCGCTATTTCGATTATGTCTAACGGCTTCGATACGCCGTCCATTGTTTATTTTATGACCATAGACAATGCCAAATTCCGCAAGCCGGTTGTTCCGGGTGACCGCTTGGAAATCCGCGTCACCAAAATTAAACGTCGTGGTAACCTATCAAAATACGCCTGCGTCGCCTCGGTTGACGGTGCAAAGGTCGCCGAAGCTGAAGTAACGGCCATGATCATGAATGAAGCTGCTGAAAAGGCGGCGAAAGAAGGCAGCGCATCGTGAGCGTATCAGCAACCGCAACAATCCATCCAACAGCACTTATTGAGGACGGCGCTAAAATAGGCGAAAACGTTTCCATAGGACCGTTCTGCCACATTGGTCCCAACGTCACCATTGGCGATAATTGCAAGCTAATGAGCCATGTCGTCGTAACGGGCGTGACCACAATGAGCGAGAGCGCGACTGTTTATCACCACGCCATTATCGGTGCCGCGCCACAAAACGGCAAGCACAAGGGCGGCTACGCGACGCTGGTTATCGGCAAAAACTGCCTGATCCGCGAAGGCGTTACGATGCATACCGGCTCTGATACCAGCACCGGCACGACAACCATCGGCGATAATTGCGTATTTCTTGCTTACGCTCACGTCGCCCATGATTGCGTGTTGGGCAACAATGTCACCTTCGCCAACAATGTTATGATCGGCGGCCATGTCACCATCGGTGATAGCGTCATTATCGGTGGCGGTGGCGCAGTCCATCAGTTCTGCCGCGTCGGGCATCACGCGTTCGTTGGCGGCCTTGCCGCGCTCGTGCATGATCTTATTCCGTTCGGCAGTGCCATCGGCGTCCATGCGCACCTTGCCGGCCTCAATATCGTCGGCATGAAGCGCTCCGGCATGGCCCGCGCTGATATTCACACGTTGCGCCACGCCGTTAAATTACTGTTTGATCGCAAGCATCCCGTGCGCGATAATGCTGTCGAAGTCGAAGCTCAATATGGCAGCTCGCCAGCGGTTCAGGATTTGTTGTTATTCATGGATTTCAGCTCCAAACGCTCCTATTGCGCGCCACTGATTAAGGCATCATCCGAAGGGGCCGGGGACAGTGACGAATGAAGTCACACCCGCTGCTAAGAAAGGCCGCACGGCTGTTATAGCCGGAAGCGGCCTGTTGCCGGAGCTTTTGGCTGGCGCACTACCCAATCCGTACATAATAGGTCTCAGCGATGATTGCGGTCTCTGGGTGAATAAGTATGACCATACCCGTATCGAAATCACGCGCTTAGGGTCAATTTTGGCGGCATTGCAGCGTGCCAACGTCCATACAATACTGTTGGCCGGTGGCGTGAAAATCCGCCCGCGCTTCACCTCATTCAGGCTTGACTGGACGACGATCAAACTGCTGCCAACCCTGTTTCGGGCACTGCGCAAAGGCGATGATGGCCTGCTGCGCACCGTCATTGAATGGTTCGAACGGCGCGGGTTTACCGTCATCGGCGCACATGAAGTGCTGCCTGAACTTTTAACGCCCTATGATTGCGTCACCAAACGTGGCCCTTCGCAGCAAGACGAAATTAGCATCGCCTACGGTATCGGCGCGGCGCTGGAATTAGGCGCAAATGACCTCGGCCAAGCTGCTGTTGCCAAGAACGAGAACATTCTAGCCTTAGAACGGGCGGATGGCACAGCCGCCATGCTCAAGCGCCTCGCCGCCGCAACAAGCGGCGATGCCACGCTCATAGGCGGCGTCTTGGTGAAGTTTGCCAAGCCAGGCCAAGATTTGCGTGTTGATTTGCCCAGCATCGGTCCGGATACCGTGGACCAAGCCAATGCTGCTGGCTTGTCAGGCATTGTGGTAGAGGCCGGCAGCTCGCTTATATTGGATAGGAAAGAAGTGATACGCCGCGCCAATGCGCTCGGACTGTTCATTCTCGGCCGCAAAAGGACAAGCGCATGAGCCGTCCACTTAAAATCGCAATTATTGCAGGCGAGGAGTCCGGCGACATTCTCGGTGCCGATTTAGTGGCCGCGTTGCGCAAACAATATGATGGTGACATTGAGATTATCGGCGTCGGCGGCAAGCATTTGCAGGGTGAGGGGCTTGTCACCCTGTTTGACCCCGCCGAGATAGCGCTGATGGGCATCACGGCCATCCTCACCAAAGTCCCGCGCTTACTATCCCTTATCAAGCAAACTGCGCAGATGGTTCTGGCGCAAAAACCCGACTGTCTGGTGATTATCGATAGCCCGGAATTTTGCCACCGCGTTGCGCGGCAAGTGCGTGCGGGAAATCCGGCCATTCCCATCGTCAATTATATCTGCCCGTCAGTGTGGGCATGGCGGCCGGGCAGGGCGGCAAAGATGACGCCGCACATCGACCACGTCTTGGCAATTTTGCCGTTTGAACCGGACATATTGAAAAAGCTCGGCGGCCCGGACGCCACCTATGTCGGTCATCGCTTGGCCTCTGATACTGCCTTCACCGCCGCGTGGGAACAACAACAAACGCTCGAACTATCCCGAAAGCCGGATGGTGAAAAGACTTTGCTCGTGCTGCCCGGCTCCCGCCGCAGCGAAGTGAAGCGTATGGCCGCTCCATTCGGCGAAACGCTGAAACTCCTCAAAGAGCGCGGCAATAATCTCAAGGTGATTGTGCCGACAACGCCGCATGTTGAGGCGCAGGTGCGCGAACTTTCCAATACTTGGGCCATCAAGCCTGAATTCGTCACCAACAGTGATGCAAAGGCCGCCGCTTTCGCCTCAGCCGATGCAGCGCTTGCCGCGTCCGGCACCGTGACTTTAGAGCTCGCCATGGCAGGCGTGCCGACAGTTGCTGCTTACAAATTGGATCCGATTGCCAAAGTAATCGCCCGCCACATGCTCATCACTTGGTCCGCCTCGCTGCCCAACATCATTGCCGACGCACCAATTGTTCCGGAGCACTACAACGAATTTGTCCGCGCCGATACCTTGGCTCGTCAGGTCGGGCGTATCCTCCATCCCTCAGCGGCGCGAAGTGCCCAGCTTGATGGCTTTGCCAAAATAAGAGCGAATATGGCAACACCCGTGCCGCCAAGCGAGAGAGCCGCAGAAATCGTGCTGCAATTTGCAATGAAACAATAAAAAAGCGCCCCTAAGGCGCTTTTCTTTTGATTTGTTTTGTAACGCCTACACGCGCTTTTCAGTCGGCACATAGTCGCGTTGCGCCGCACCGGTGTAAAGCTGGCGCGGACGGCCAATCTTTTGGTGCGGGTCTTCAATCATTTCTGTCCACTGCGCAATCCAGCCAACAGTACGGGCGAGCGCGAACAGCACTGTGAACATATTGACCGGGAAGCCCAGCGCTTTGAGCGTGATGCCGGAATAGAAGTCGATATTGGGATAAAGCTTCTTCTCAATGAAATAAGCATCAGTCAGTGCAATACGTTCTAGCTCAACTGCCACCTTCATGATCGGATCATCATGATTGCCAACTGCATCCAGCACCTCATGCATCGTCTTTTGCATAATCTTGGCGCGCGGATCGTAATTCTTGTAAACGCGATGCCCAAAGCCCATCAGACGGAACGGGTCGTTCTTGTCTTTTGCCTTAGCGATGTATTCTGGAATACGATCAACAGTGCCGATTTCCATCAGCATGTTGAGCGCCGCCTCGTTTGCGCCGCCATGCGCAGGGCCCCACAGGCAGGCAATGCCCGCTGCAATACAAGCGAATGGATTGGCACCCGATGAGCCTGCGAGACGCACTGTAGAGGTTGACGCATTCTGCTCATGGTCAGCGTGCAGAATAAAAATCTGATCCATCGCGCGGGCAAGAACCGAATTGACCTTATAGTCTTCGCACGGCACTGCAAAACACATGCGCAGGAAGTTGGATGCATAGTCCAGATTATTCTGCGGATACACAAACGGCTGGCCGATGGAATATTTATAAGCCATCGCCGCGATCGTCGGAATTTTCGCAATCATGCGCATCGAAGCGATCATGCGCTGGTACGGGTCGGAAATATCTGTCGAGTCATGATAAAACGCTGAAAGCGCACCAACCACGCCCACCATAACCGCCATTGGATGCGCATCACGGCGAAAGCCACGGAAGAGGAATTGCATCTGTTCATGCACCATTGTGTGGCGCGAAACGCGATGGTCAAAATCTTCCTTTTGCGCCTTAGTCGGCAATTCGCCATAGAGCAGCAGATAGCAAGTTTCTAAGAAGTCGCCCTGTTCGGCCAATTGCTCAATCGGGTAGCCACGATGCAGCAACACGCCCTTGTCGCCATCAATAAAGGTGATCGCGGATTCGCAAGCGGCAGTCGATGTAAAACCGGGATCAAATGTGAATGCGCCAGTGGCCTTATACAACGGCGCAATATCAATAACATCCGGACCAATGGTCCCGCTGCGCACCGGAAGGTCTATCGATTCCGAACCAAAGGTAAGCGTTGCTTTTTTTGATTCCATCGTCGGTATCCCTTCACAGTGAGAATGCGCCTGTTGCAGCGCAACAAATATTCCAGTCAAATAGCTATCGCATTTGCGAAGAAATGCAAGCGAGCCTAAAGGTGAATAGTGCAGTGCAACACGGTATATTGAGAGCGCAAACCTGATAAATCACTAAATAATTAGGCAATCAAACTTCAAAACCGTGCCGAACCCAAATATCTTTGATTTTTGGTTCCTGCATCACTTTTGCATAAAGCGCTGCAACATTCGCGTGGCGGGCAAAAAACGCATCCTGATCTTCGATCCAACATATCAGCATCGCTGCATAAATATCGACGACGCTCATTTCTGCGCCAAGCATAAATGGCTTTTCGCCGATAAATGCAGCGATAACATCCCACTCAAATTCTTTGCGTTTGACGGCCGCCGCCTTGATGCCCTCGCCATGAGTGGCATCAATGGAAAAACGATCAGAATAATAGAAGCGCAAATCGGTCATATAATTGTTGGCTGACAGATAAACCATCCAACGCAAATATTGCGCCCGTGTGGCGTCGCTCGGCTTGGGCGCCAGTGTGCCTGCAAGATCCGCTAGGTAGATACAAATCGCAGCAGATTCGGTCATGATAGACTGACCTGGCATCACAAGTGTCGGCACTTGTCCAAGCGGATTAAGCGCCAGCAATTCAAACGGCGCTGTGCCATCCTCATTCTTCACGCTTTCTACCAATTCATGAGGCAATCCAGTCAGCGCCAGCACGGCCTCGCATACAGCAGACCCGGAACCCTCACGTCCGTAAAGTACAAAATTCTCAGCCATAATAGTCACCCGATCCGGTCGCTGATGCGGCCCAATGATTCATCTCGTCCCAAAACTTCCAGCACATCAAACACACCAGGCGAAGTCGCGCGGCCAGTCAGCGCAGCGCGTAGCGGCTGCGCCACCTTACCGAGCTTTAAGCCCCTTTCCTCAGCATAGACCCGCACCGCGCCATCCAGTGCAGCAACAGTCCACTCGCTCACGCCGGAAAGCAGCGGATGCATATCGCGCAAAATTGACAAGCCCGCGTCATCGAGAAGCGCGGCCGCTTTCTCTTCCATTGGCAAAGGCCGCTTGGCAAACAGGTACATCGCGCCGTCCGCCAACTCGACCAGCGTCTTAGCGCGGTCCTTGAGGCCCGGCATAGCGGCCAAGAGTTGCGCAGCCTTCGTATCCGTCATCGCATCCAACAGCGGTTTGCCGTTGGGCAGAAATGGCAGCGTCGCCAGCAAGGTATCGGTCAAGGCCTTATCATCACTGGTACGAATATAATGCCCGTTGATGGACGCCAGCTTGTCAAAGTCAAACCGCGATGCGCCCTTATTAATGTCATAAATATCGAACCACGAAATCATGTCTTCCATCGACATGATCTCATCATCGCCATGGCTCCAGCCAAGGCGCACAAGATAATTGCGCAAGGCTTGCGGCAGGTAACCCATCTCACGATAGGCCTCGACGCCGAGCGCACCGTGACGCTTGGAAAGCTTCGCGCCATCCGCACCATGGATCAGCGGAATGTGCGACATGGACGGCACATCCCAGCCCATCGCCTTGTAGATTATCGTCTGGCGGGCAGCGTTTGTCAGATGGTCATCGCCGCGAATAATGTGCGTCACGCCCATATCATGATCGTCCACCACCACGGCATGCATGTATGTCGGGTTGCCATCCGAGCGCAGCACGATGAAATCATCGAGATCCTTGTTGGGAAAGCGCACTTCGCCCTGCACGGCATCATGCACCACGGTCTCGCCCTCGCGCGGGGCTTTGACGCGGATAACCGGCTTCACGCCTTGAGGTGCTTCGCTAGGGTCGCGGTCACGCCAGCGCCCGTCATAGCGCGGCGGACGGCCTTCGGCCTTCGCCAATTCACGCATTTCGTCCAGCTCTTGCGCTGAAGTATAACAATAATAAGCCTCGCCGCGCGCGACCAATTCCTCGGCCACTTCGCGATGGCGCGGCGCGCGCTCATATTGCGAAATCGCTTCGCCATCCCACCTCAGGCCCATCCACGTCAGCCCGTCAAGAATGGCCTGCACGGCCTCGGGTTTTGAACGCTCGCGGTCGGTGTCTTCAATGCGCAACAGCATCATGCCGCCGTGTCGCTTGGCATAAAGCCAGTTGAACAACGCCGTTCGCGCGCCGCCAATATGGAGATAGCCAGTCGGCGAAGGGGCAAAGCGAGTAATAATCGGTTTGGGTGAAGAAACAGAAGACATGACAACCTTTTAGTGTATGTTGTTGCGGCGGGCTCAAATGCCCGCAAATAGTAATGTGGCGTTCCTGTAGCACAGCGGGCAGGGGGTTCAAGCTGGCGTTCAAGAGTATCGGCAACAGCGTTGCCACGGGTGCAAAGAGTGAGGCTGATTTTTTTGCCGATTTTGTCGATCCGGCGGACGAAATCAACGCGCCGATACCTTTTCCAGTAAAATACCGAGAGCTTGAAAATCCTGTCGATGTTTTCGATAGCCCACCTTCGTTGCGCGGTGATCTGGCGTTTGTCCTTCGCTTCACCAAAAGCCTGCCCAAGCTCATCGCATCAGATATCGAACAGGAGCTTAGCCAAGGCACGGCGTTTTTGTTTGTGCCGGTGTTCTTGGGACTTGGCGCAATCGCCTACTTTATGATGGATTTTGAGCCGGCGGCTTTGCCCTTAGCGACCGCGATTATCTTTGTTGTCCTTGCACGCCAATACGCGCTGCGCATCGGCAGTAATGGGCTGGTTCTCGCCGCCATCCTGTTCACACTGCTCGGCGCTGCCAGCGCCAAATTGCAAACCTTTCGCCTATCCACCCCCATGGTCGGCGACCAGATTTCTTCGCAAGTTGACGCACGCGTTTTGACAATCGATGAGGCGGCAAAAGGTAAGCGCGCGCTGTTGGAAATTCTAAGCACCAGCAAGCCCAAACTGAAATACGCGCCGGAACTCATCCACATCACGCTGCGCAATGTGCCTGAAGGGGTAAAGGCAGGGGACATCATTCAAACGCGCATTCTCATGCAGCCGCCATCCGGACCAGTGCGTCCGGGCTCCTATGATTTTGCCTTTCAGTCTTATTTTGATGGCATCGGTGCCAATGGATTTTCGATGGGAGCCATTACTCAACTCCCGCCGGGTAGCGTCACCACGCTACAATCCATCAATTTTGGCATAGAAAATTTACGCCAAAATATCGCCAGCCGCATTAAATCCTTCGTGCCCGGCATCAATGGCGTGGTCGCCGCCGCGCTGGTGTCCGGTGTCACTGCTGGCATCGACGATGATACCAATGAGGCGTTGCGCGTTTCCGGCCTTGCTCACATCATATCAATTTCCGGCCTGCACATGGCACTGGTCGCTGGTGTGTTCTTGGTTTCAATCAGGCTATTGTTTAGTCTGTTCCCGGGCTTTGCCTCACGCCAGCCAGTGAAGAAATATGCCGCGATTTTAGCACTCGTCGCCAGTCTCTTCTATCTATTGCTATCGGGATACGGCGTTGCCACCATGCGTAGTTTCATCATGCTGGCGGTCATGTTGCTGGCCGTAGTTTTCGACCGGCAGGCGCTGACCATGCGCAATCTCGCCATTTCTGCGACACTGATCTTGCTGGTCACACCCCATGAAGTAATGGGTCCCAGCTTCCAAATGTCTTTTGCAGCCACGGCCGCTTTGATTGCCACGTTCGCATGGTGGTCAAACTATCGACGCGGCAAGACCGCCGCACCGCGCCGTATAGGCGTTATGGGCCTGCTGGAAAGAGCATTCAAAGTGGCCATTGGCCTTGCCGTGACCTCGATTATCGCGGGCTTTGCGACATCGCTCTATTCGGCATGGCATTTTCACCGCGCCGCGCCAATGGGCCTTCCCGCAAACTTGGCAGCCATGCCGGTCGTCTCATTCATCATCATGCCCGCCGCCGTTGTATCAATGCTCGCCATGCCGTTCGGCCTTGATGAATGGCCCGTTAAAATCATGGGCGAGGGCGTTGATATGATGCTTTCCATCGCCCGCTATTTCGCTAGCATTTCGCCGGCCGGCATAACCGGAGCCATGACACCAGCGGCATTGGCGGTAACTTCAATCTGTCTGATGACCGCCTGCGTCCTGCAAACGCGCCTGAAACTAGTGGCGCTGCTAGTTGCGCCGCTGAGCCTCTATCTGCTCGCCACGCCTTCATTTCCAAAAATTCTGATATCTGAAGACGCCAGACTGGTCGCCATCCCGCGTGACAACGGCTCACTTGCTGTTAATCGCAAACGCCCGAATAGTTTCACGACGGAAACCTGGCAAAAGGCCACGATGACACAAAAGATCGTCAAGCCGTTCTTCGATGCGCCCGAAGACCCGCTGAGCGATGGCATATTCCTGTGCGAACCCGGAACGTGCCGCGCCACCATTCAAGGCAAGTCGATCGTATGGCTCGAAGACCCGAAACCATCAAAGTGGTTCGATCCAGCGCGCCCTACGGACTTCCCTTGGCAAGCAAAGCAGGATCCGCCCAAAACCAGCTCCAAACGCAAACCCTATATCGCGCCTGCCGCCATACCCTTGCGCTTGGCAGAAGCGTGCCTAATCGCTGACATCATCATCCTCGACGCCCCGCTTCCAAAAGGACTGTGCAAAACCAGCAAATCCCTCATCATCACACAAGCACAACTTGCGAAGCAGGGTGCCGCCGAAATTAGATTTGATAATGTAAACAATAGTATAAAAGCAAAAACTGACTCAAACTATGAGCCAAAGCCTAACCCAAGCTCACTGAAACTCACCTTCGCGCTCGGCCCTCAATTCGGTGAACCAAACCGCCCATGGAGCGATAATCGCCACTTCTCCCGTGCCGCCCGTAATCGACCAGCTTTCGTGCTAATACCGCGCGCTAAGAAACCTGCGACCGATTATGCACCGGACCCAACTTCACCCGAGGCAATCAACGATGCCAATCAAACCGGCCCCGACGCGCCCAATCGCGCAAGAAAAGACCGATGATGACTAATGGTGTGCTGCACAAATAAGAAAAATGCATTTGGGCGGGGGCTCATGGCCCACCACTTGCTGTAAGTCATGTTGGTCTTTCACTTGCTTTAGATGATTATCCGCGCATATTTAACACCCGTACTGAAAACCAATTTGGTGAAAATGTATAAAATGCCATTCATATATGCGGCCTCCGCAGCCTTTCTGTTGATGCTTACATCGTTTAGTGCGGCGATTTCTGCTGAACCAAACGCGATTGAGAAACAGGATCCTCATGACATGTGGTTTAGCATTGTTCGGAGCGATGCCCCCGGTTGCGAACCATTGTGTCCACAATGGATGTATTTGGATGGTAATATAGTGGCTGATAGCCTCGATAAATTTAACAAGTTTCTCGAGATTCATAGAACTGAACACTACCCGCTTGTACTTACTTCGAGTGGTGGCGATTTGGACACAGCAATAGCAATGGGTAAGATCATCAGAGATCACCAACTTAATGTAGTCATTAGTCAGACTAAATTCAGAGCGCGTTTACCTGATGCAGATTCTTGGAAACAAACTTCAGGTCCAAACAATGTCTATACCGGTCATGCATTTACCTCACGCGCGCCCTGCCGCTCATTCTGCACAATCTTACTGGCTGGCGGTGTCAACAGAAATGCTGATATCAATACTTACGTAGGTATTGAGAGGGTGAGTTTTTCTATGACGAAAGACATGCTTGACCAAATTAAGAAATCAGGAGTTGAGGTCGCTAATTTCCCGATTGTTGGTAGAGCAATTTCAAGCAATAGCATCGTTGATCAGTACGATAAATTTTCATGGAGTAAAGAGCGGTCGGACAAAGCAAGATCATATTTCAAAAATATGGGAGTAAACCCAGGTATTGTTGATCAAATGCTCGAAGTTGAAGTAACAGTGGCCCCGCAGCCAAAGCGAATAGA
Organism: Phyllobacteriaceae bacterium; assembly: GCA_043744175.1. GTDB lineage: Bacteria > Pseudomonadota > Alphaproteobacteria > Rhizobiales > Rhizobiaceae > JANMEX01. Next base: position 14,425 of record JAYTVD010000009.1, on the reverse strand, counting down.
TTTGTGGCAACAGCTCAATCATATGGATATGATAAAAGCAAAGTTAGTTACCAACATGGAACAAGGTAATTACTATACTGGCGACGCCATGTGTAAAGGAGCATCACCCGCTCCCTATTGCGTTAAAAGATAAGTAGAGAACCGCAATAATAAATACTTTTTTGCGATCAGCTTCCACCAGTTACAGACTTTAATTATACCGCCGGATAAGCCCAACCAATTTGCCTTGAACCCGAATGCGGTCCGGCCCGAAAATGCGTGTCTCATAGGCCGGATTAGCCGCCTCAAGCGCAATAGACGCGCCCTTACGGCGGAAACGTTTCAGCGTCGCTTCTTCATCATCCACCAGTGCCACAATAATATCGCCAGAACTGCAGCTATCGGCGCGGCGGATCACAACAGTGTCGCCATCAAGAATACCAGCCTCAATCATCGAATCGCCCTTCACCTCAAGCGCGAAATGATCACCCTGACCAATAAGGTCTGGCGGGCAGGCAATGGTATGGCTTTGGTGTTGAATGGCGGAAATAGGCACCCCAGCCGCAATGCGCCCCATCATCGGAATGCTCACAGAGCGCGAGGCGTCATCATCATTAGCGTTCGAAATAACACGGCCAACCTCGCTCGACTTCTTGCCCAAGTCACCCTCAATAACACTCGGCGAGAAGCGTCTGGTCGCCGCCGATTGCACCCCAACGTTCTCTGGCAGCCGGATAACCTCCAGCGCCCGCGCACGATTTGGAAGTCGGCGAATAAACCCGCGTTCTTCCAACGCTGTAATCAAACGATGAATACCGGACTTAGACGCCAAATCCAGAGCGTCCTTCATTTCATCAAACGAAGGGGGAATACCCGACTCGCGCATCCTCTCGTGGATAAAGAGAAGCAGTTCCTGCTGTTTGCGCGTGAGCATCCGTTTCTCCCTCAAGAATCAATAAAACAAAACCTGAACAGACACTATATGTTCTTTATGCGTTCTGCAACTGTTTTAATAATTGACCAAACGGTAGAAATTCTAACGTAGCATCATCACGTTAACGAGGTCTCCAGCATTGGCGGATGGCGCGTTTGGCGCGCGGATGATGAGGCAGTTGGAGCCGGCCAGCGTGGAGAGCATGGATGAGTCTTGAATGTCGAAGGCGGTCACATCGAGTGCACCCTCAGCATTTTTCGTGACAAGCGCGCGCACATAGTCCTGCCGTCTGTCGTTTGAACGCATGGCGTGCGTCAACCGCGCGTCCCGCGTATCCTGTTCGTGCGTTTGGCGTATCATCTTCGATAGAAGCGGAACGAGGAAAAGGTGGCCGCAGACCAGGCTTGAAACGGGGTTTCCCGGCAGCCCCAAAACATGGGTTTTGCCATAGCGCCCATGCATCAAAGGCTTGCCGGGCCGCATTGCGATTTGCCAAAATCCAAGCTCAATGCCAAAGCCGGCCAGCACTGGTTTGATCAAATCATGGTCGCCCACAGACGCGCCGCCGAGCGTTACCAGCACGTCGATGTCACTCTCAAACGCACTTTGAATGACGGATGAAATCTTGGCGATATCATCGCCGACAATGCCCAAATCAATAATTTCGGCACCAATTTTGCGCGCCAATGCCGCAGTGCCATAGCCGTTAGACGCCACAATTTGGTCCGCCCCGGCCACCATGCCGGGCGCAACCAATTCATCACCTGTTGCCAAAATTGCCACACGCGGCTTGCGGAAAACGGGCAATTTTGCATGCCCGCTCGCCGCGGCCAGCGATAAATTCGCGGCATCCAGAACCGTGCCTTTTGCCAGCACCATTTGCCCTTGCGCAAAATCCAATCCTGTTTTTCGTACATGACGGCCAGCCGTGACGTCAGCACTAATGCGCATCATGCCGCCTTCGAGAGCCGTCACATCTTCCTGCATCACGACAGTATCCGCGCCTTGCGGAACCGGTGCTCCGGTGAAAATACGCACCGTCTCGCCGCACGATATTGAACCGGAAAAACTATGTCCGGCCGCCGATTCACCGATAACTTTCAATGTGTTACCGGTTGCAGCATCAAGGCTATTTATTGCGTAGCCATCCATCGCCGCTGCTGGAAATGGAGGCTGGGTACGCAGCGATATGAGATCCTCGCCTAGCACGCGAAACGCAGCCTCATGCAATGATACGATCTCGACGGGCATCGCGTCTGTGTCTTGCAGCACCAACGCCAAAGCATCTTCAACAGAAATCAACTGCTTCACGATTTCGCCTCTGCACGATAGTCACCCGACTTGCCGCCGGATTTAGTCAGCACGCGAATGCCTGAAATTTCCATGCCGCGATCCACCGCTTTTGCCATGTCATAGACGGTAAGGCAGGCCACCGAAACGGCAGTCAGCGCCTCCATTTCAACGCCGGTTTTGCCGGAGAGTTTTACCGTCGCTTCTACGCGCAGTCCCGGCAATGCCTCGTCAACAGAGATATCAACGGTAACCTTCGTGAGCATCAACGGATGGCAAAGTGGAATGAGGTCGGACGTCTTTTTCGCCGCCATAATGCCGGCCAAACGGGCGGTGCCAAGCACGTCACCCTTCTTAGCATTGCCGGACTGAATGAGCGCCAGCGTGGCCGGCAACATACGCACCAAACCCTCAGCACTGGCTTCGCGCACTGTGTCATCCTTGGCGCCAACATCAACCATATTGGCCGCGCCGCTGTGGTCAATATGGGTGAGGCCGGTCATGCTAAGCCATTCCATTCAAAAGCATTTTTGTCGCCGCAGTCACATCACTTTGGCGCATCAAACTTTCGCCGACAAGGAATGTACCGATGCCTGATTTGGTCAGACGCTGGCAATCCGCATGGGTGAAGATACCGCTTTCGCCCACCAATAATTTGTCGTCCGGAACCATTTTGCTGAGCCGCTCACTGACCGCCAAATCCACTTCGAAGGTGCGCAGATTGCGGTTATTAATGCCGAGCAAACGAGACGATAATTTCAGCGCCCGAGTTGTTTCCTCCTCGTCATGCACTTCCACCAACACGTCCATGCCTAGGTCAAAAGCAGTTGCCTCAAGCTCGGCAGCAAGTTCATCGCTGACACTTGCCATGATAATCAAGATCGCATCGGCGCCCCACGCCCGTGCTTCATAAACTTGATAGGTATCGAACAGAAAGTCTTTGCGCAAAGCGGGCAGGGTGCAGGCATTGCGGGCAGCGTTCAAATATTCAGGTGCGCCTTGAAATGAGGGCGCGTCCGTTAGCACCGAAAGGCAAGCAGCACCGCCCGCAGCATAGGCTTGCGCTAAGCTCGGCGGATCAAAGTCTGCGCGTATTAAGCCTTTGGAAGGACTGGCTTTTTTGATCTCTGCGATCAGTGCAAATTCGCCTTTTGCGCTCTTGGCTTCCAGAGCTTTCAAGAAGCCGCGAGGTGCGGAAATATCCGCAATTCTTGCCTTCAAATCTGCCAAAGAAACGGCGGCTTTCGCGGCAATTATTTCTTCGCGTTTATAGGCTTCAATCTTGCGCAAAATGTCGGCCATGAGTGCTAAATAGTCCCGCCGTTTGAAACTGCAACAAGTCGCGCCAGCGCGGCTTTCGCACTGCCACTATCAATGGATTGCGCTGCCTGCGCAACGCCATCTTTCAGGTCTTTTGCCTTGTCCGCAATGATCAACGAAGCTGCCGCATTGAGAAGTGTGATGTCGCGGTATGCGCCTTTTGCACCGTCCAAAAGTGCGCGTAATGCGGCAGCGTTATACTCCGCGTCGCCACCCTTCAACGCCGCCGCTTCAACCCGCAAAAGCCCTGCATCCTCGGGCGTCACATCAAAGGTGCGGATGTTGCCATCTTTAAGTTCGGCAACTTTGGTCACACCTGTCAGTGTCATCTCATCAAGGCCATCACCATGGACGACCCAAGCCGAAGTGGATCCTAAATCGCGCAAAACATGCGCCAGCGGCTCAACCCATTGCGGCGCAAATACGCCGAGCAATTGGCGTTTGACACCTGCCGGATTGGACAGGGGCCCAAGCAAATTAAAGATCGTGCGCGTGCCAAGTTCGACACGCGTCGGGCCAACATGTTTCATCGCGGAGTGATGGGCTGGTGCAAACATGAAGCCAATGCCTGCCTCTGCGATGCAGCGCGAAATTATCTCCGGCGTCGCATCTATATTCACGCCAAGAGCAGCCAATGTATCCGCTGCGCCAGAACGCGAGGTGAGGGCACGGTTGCCATGTTTTGCCACAGGAAGGCTCGTTCCGGCCACAACAAGTGCACTAGCGGTCGATACATTGTAGGAGCCGGAAGCATCGCCGCCAGTGCCCACAATATCAATTGCATTTTCAGGTGCCTCGACCTTTAGCATCTTGGAACGCATGGTAGAAACAGCACCGGCAATTTCCGCTACGCTTTCGCCGCGCACCCGCAGCGCCATCAGAAATCCACCAATCTGCGAAGGTGTTGCCTCGCCCGACATGATAATTTCAAACGCGCCTTGCGCATCCTCGCGGGAAAGCGAACTGCCGGATGCGACGGTGGCGAGATAGGGTTTCAGCGCAGACATTGATCCACCTTAGTTCGTCTGCATCGCTGCTTGCAGCGCTGCCGGGTTCATTGTCACAGGATAAATAGTTTCCAACCGCGCGACCAATTGATCCAACAAATCATCAGCCATTCCGTTTGAGGTGGCCTTCTTTTGGTCGTTCGGAATTGCCGTCGGCGAGGTGTCAGAAGGTGCAAAAATCTCTGTCACTTTCAAAACTGTCTGCTGGTCACCGGACCCGTTCATCGCCGTTGCAACATAGTTCAGGCCGCCGCCAAAGGCCGCTTCCACACCATCAGGACCAAGGTCTGCATCTTCGGCGCCGCGCTTAATACCACGCTTGGTTTGCTTCGTGAGACTTAACTCTGTGGCCACTTCATCCAATGATTTGCCGCCTGCAACTGCCTTACGAACTTCTTCGGCCTTTGTTGCAAGACGTTCATCGATAGTCGCTACTTTCCAATCAGTTACGGCACGATCTCGAACCTCGGCAAGCGTGCGATCGCGGGCAGGGGTGATCTGGCTCACTTCATACCAAACAAAGCCGTTTGATCCTGCATTGATTGGTGCATTTTCCGCACCTGCATCAGCCTGGAAGGCGGCGGCCAATAGGTTCTGCTGTTCGGGCAAATCGGTTACCGGCTTCCCATCAGGTGTCTTCGCAGTTTGGTCAATGGCATCGATGCTAACGAGCTTCAACTTAACTTTAGTCGCAGCAGCTTCCATTGAATCACGGCCCGCGCGGGCATCTTCATAAGCGTCATGCACATCAAGCACGACATTTACCGCTTCATTGATAGCAATCGCTTTGCGAATCTCGCTCTTCACTTCGTCAAAGGGTTTTAAGCTTTGCGGCGTAATTGCAGTCACACGCAGCAGCAGGGGACCAAAGGCACCCGGCACAACATCGCTGACAGCATTCAGTGCAAGTCCAAAAGCCGCGTCGGCAATTTTGGCATCAGGCAAATCCGCCTTTTTCAGCACACCAAGTGATACATCAGCCATTGACTTTTTCTGCGCCTTTACAAGGTCTTCGAAGGTCGTGCCTGTCGCTAGTTGCGCTTTCGCTGCCTTGGCGGCTGCGTCATCGGCAAACACTAGCTGTTCCACCGCGCGGGTTTCCGGCGTCGTGTAACGGGCTATGTTCTTGTCATAGTCGGCCTGCACATCCTTGTCGGCGATAGACTTTTCGTCTGCAATATCTTCAGGCAGCAAGCGCACGTAGGAGAGCTTGCGATACTCGGGGGCACGGTAAGAATCCTTGCGATCATCGAAGAATTTCTGCAGTGCAGCTTCATCAATCGTCGTGATTGCTGGAATAATCGAAGTTGGCATTGTTACAAAATCAACGGTTCTGCTCTCGCCGTCATGAAGGGCCATTGCGGACAGATAAACGTCAGGAATTGTCAGGCCATCAGTTACTGCCTCAACAATTTGTTGGCGAACGGCAATCTTTTCGCGGCTCTTCAAATAATCTTCCGGGCGCATACCAACATTGCGAAGCACAGCATCAAACTGCGAACGGCTAAACGCGCCGCCACCGTCCTTGAAGGCTGGATCGTCAGCAGTTAGCGCGGCAAGGCGCGACTTTGAAAGGCCAAGTTTCATCACGCGGGCTTGCTCGTCGAGCACGATACCCGCGCTCAACTGCTGGGTAACCTGCGTATCCAGTCCAAGTGCCTTTGCCTGCTCTGCAGTTAAGCGTTGCCCCATTTGTTGTGAGGCTTGCTGCAATTGTCGCTGATAAGCCAGACGATACTCCACCTGGCTCAAATGTGTGTTGCCAGCTGACATAACCGTATTGCTCGTTGTCGCTTGCCGGAAAACGTCGGCAATACCCCATGCAGCAAATGACAGAACCAATACACTGAGAAGTATTTTGGCAATCCAGCTTTGAGCGCCACTGCGCAACGTATCGAGCATATTATTTCCTGTACCTGACTTGGCGCTTAGTCGATCGCGCTTTAAGTGATTTGGGAATGCTTTTATGCATCACGCACGCCGTTGGCAATCCAACAGTGCAGGATGCATCGAAAGCACTTTAATGGCCACTACGGCAATTTGTTGCCAATCGCGAAAAATTTGTTAGACCCGAACCCAAGTTGGATCACGTTGGAGACTCGCATGACACCTGGAATTAAGCCTTTGGTTGCCGGTAATTGGAAAATGAATGGCCTCAACGCGGGCCTGACTGAAGTCATGCTGATCAAAAATGCATTTCTTGGCGGGCTTGATTCGGATGTCGATGCACTGCTTTGCGTGCCTACAACGATCTTAGCTCACGCTGTTGAATATGCTAAATCCTCACCGTTGAAAATCGGCGCGCAAGACTGCCACGTTAAAGATAGCGGCGCGCATACTGGCGATATCTCTGCGCCCATGCTCAAGGACGCTGGCGCCACCCACGTCATCGTCGGTCATTCCGAGCGTCGGGTTGACCATCAAGAATCAGATGCGACGGTGCGTGCCAAGGCCGAAGCCGCTTGGCGCGCAGGACTTGTCGCTGTCATTTGTATCGGCGAGCTGGCCGGGGAACGCCAATCTGGAACCACGCTTGAGGTGCTAACACGCCAACTTGCCGGTTCGTTGCCTGATGGCGTAACCGCAAAAAATACCATCATTGCATATGAACCTGTGTGGGCGATCGGCACTGGTTTAACGCCAACCGCAGGCGATGTCGCCGAAGCTCACAGCCACATTCGCAGCGAATTGGCCGCCCGTTTTGCAAGCGAAGCACCACATATTCACATTTTGTATGGCGGTTCGGTCAAACCGGCCAATGCAGTTGAGCTTCTCGGTGTCAGCAATGTTGACGGTGCATTGGTCGGCGGGGCTTCGCTCAAGGCGGCAGATTTTCTCGCTATCTGTGAAGCCTATCAACAAATGTAAGTACTCAAAACGAGATTAGACCTCGTAATTTGCAAACCTATGACCCATTTCACCAACTGGGCTTGGAAAATTGTGCCCAAGCGTGTAAGCAGCGCGAAATTTGACAGGACTGGCGCATCGCCGGATACCTTAACTGGAAATATCTTATGCAAACCGTATTGATTGTTATCCACCTGATGATTGTTGTTTCGCTGGTAATCGTGGTGCTTTTGCAGCGCTCCGAAGGCGGCGGACTTGGCATGGGTGGTGGCTCGGGCTTCATGACGGCACGCGGAGCGGCAAACGCCTTGACCCGTGCAACGGCAATACTTGCAACAGGTTTTTTTATTACTTCTTTGCTGCTTTCGATTTTGGCCCGCTACGGTGCCAAGCCGACAGACGTGCTTGATCTGGTTCCAGCCGCCACGCAGAACCAGGGCACCGGCATTATCGACAAGCTAGGGTCAGCAAAGCCAGCGGCTACAGCGCCAACTGCGCCCGCCGTACCGACAGCGCCAGATGCAGCAACCCCCACTGTCCCAGCGACACCGGCAACGCCTGATGCGACCGCGCCAGCGGCTCCTGCAACACCAGCAGCACCGGCAACACCCGCTGCGCCTGCAGTACCAAAATCATAGTGTTTTTCCAAATTTGAGTTTGACGACAGGGCCGCATTGCGGCCCTGTTGCATTTCTGTCGCTCTTAACCACGTTCACGAGAGTTTTATTCAAACTGTCTTGAGACTGGCGTGACGTTGCGATATGAAACTTACCGAAAGCAGCACTCCCAGTCTGCTCGTAAATTTTAACAAATGGTCACATCAAAATGATTTCACGTCGCTTGCTGCTTACGGGTGCCGCATCGGTGCTTATGGTTTCGCCTTCAAAGGCTGGATTCCTCTTTTTCAAGTCTGAAGCCGAAGTCGCCGATGAGCGTTCAAAAGGCTTGGCTGAGCTTAAGGCACTTCGCAAGAAGGTGAAGCTATCGGCCAAAAGCAAAAAAGCGCCTAAAATGACCGAGGACGAGGTCGCCCGCCTCGCGGAATTGCAAAAAGCCGAGCCAAAGTGGCTTGCAGCAGATAAAGTCGCCAAGGCTAAGCAGTCCAAAGCCGATCAAATGGCCGCGGCAAAGAAAAAGGAAATGGACGCCAAGCTTGCCGATGCCAAGGTAACCAACGTCAAGGTATCGAACAAGGATAAGCTCATTCCCGGCACTGCCGAATTGAAGGATCCAAAGTCCTTCTCAGCTAATGAAGTTGCGAAACTCGATGCGGAAATTACCGCGCAGGATGCCGCGACTCGCGCTGGCGTTACGCCGGTAAAGAAGGCCAAGAAAAAAGGCTGGAACATTGATCCCAAATTTGAGCCACAAGAAGTGGCTATGACAGGTTATCCCGCTGGAACCATAGTCATTGATACCAGGCAGCGCTTCCTCTACCTGATGGAATCGCCACTAACCGCCCGCCGTTATGGTGTTGCCGTTGGCAAAGAAGGCTTAGATTTCCATGGTACTGTTGCCGTTGGCAGCAAGCAGGAATGGCCACGCTGGATACCAACATTGGAAATGCAGGAACGCTCACCTGAGAAATACGCAAAATATGCCGATGGCATGGATGGCGGCATGGGCAACCCGCTCGGCGCGCGCGCGATCTATCTTTATGACGGCAAACAAGACACCCATTTGCGCATCCATGGCACAACCCAGCCTTGGACAATCGGCACTGCAGCGTCAAACGGCTGCTTCCGTATGGTCAATGAACATGTGATTGATTTGTATTCGCGCGTAACGGTCGGCACCAAAGTTATCGTGCTTTAGTCGGCTGACGCATCAATTTAGTCAAAGCCGTCTGATATTTGGACGGCCTTTGCGTTTAAGGTTAGGACCATCATGATATCTCGTCGCGTTTTCGTTATGGGAAGCTCCGTTCTCGCCAGCGCTGCCGCCACTGGCGCGGCGCAGGCAAGCTCCATTCTTGAATTATTATTTGAGGGTGACCGTCAGGTCATCTATGAAGCGCCCAAGCGCGATCTGCCCGCACCGATTGATCAACCCCGGGTGAGAAAAAAAGTCAAAAAGGCTGCATCCGTTAAGTCGAAGAAAAAAGGTGGCAAATCCTATAAAATCGACCCTATCTACGAGCCGCAGGAAGTTGAATATTACGACGGCGAAGAGCCAGGCACGATTGTTATCAATTCTGAGGACAAATTCTTGTTTCTCGTTGAGGAAGGCAACCGCGCCCGTCGCTATGGCGTCGCCATCGGTAAAGAAGGCCTCGGTTGGACAGGCGAGGCGCGTATCGCTTCCAAGGTCGAATGGCCGTCATGGACCCCCACCGACGAGATGATTGCCCGCAGTCCCGAACATTACGCCAAATATAAAGATGGTATGCCCGGTGGCCCGACAAACCCGCTCGGTGCACGCGCCATGTATTTGTATCAGGGCAACACCGACACCCACATTCGCATTCATGGCACGACTCAGCCCTGGACAATCGGCTCTGCGGCTTCCAACGGATGCTTTCGCATGGTCAACGAGCATGTGATGGACCTCTATAAGCGCGTAAGAATCGGCACCAAAGTTGTCGTTCTGTAATTGAACTTATTATTCGTCGTGGAAAAAACACGGTGATTGATTTTTGTGACTAGCGGAAATCAAAATGTGCCGTTAATCACCGACTCCCATGGCACGATATGTTTTTATTACCGGTGGCGTGGTTTCTTCGCTTGGAAAAGGCATTGCAGCAGCGGCGTTAGCCGCTCTCTTGCAGGCGCGCGGCTACCGCGTGCGTATCCGTAAACTCGATCCCTATCTCAATGTTGATCCGGGCACTATGTCGCCCTATCAGCACGGCGAAGTGTTCGTCACTGATGATGGCGCGGAAACTGATCTTGATTTGGGTCATTACGAGCGCTTCACAGGCCGCTCGGCCAATAAGCACGACAATATTACGACAGGCCGTATTTATAAGAACATCATCGATAAAGAGCGGCGCGGCGATTATCTTGGCGCGACAGTGCAGGTCATTCCGCACGTCACCAATGAGATCAAAAACTTCGTGCTTGATAGCAATGATGAGTTTGATTTTGTTATCTGCGAAATTGGCGGCACGGTGGGCGATATTGAGGCCATGCCGTTCCTCGAATCCATCCGCCAGATCGGCAATGATTTGCCGCGCAATTCCTGCGTCTATATCCATTTGACGCTGATGCCGTATATCCCGACCGCTGGCGAATTGAAGACAAAGCCAACCCAGCATTCTGTCAAAGAGCTGCGCTCAATCGGCATTGCGCCGGATATACTGCTCATTCGTGCGGATCGCGAAATTCCTGCGGAAGAGCGTCGCAAACTATCGCTGTTCTGCAATGTCCGTGAGAGCGCCGTCATCCAAGCCCTTGATGTGGCTCACATTTATGATGTGCCAATGGCCTACCATAAAGAAGGTCTCGATTCAGAGGTACTGGCCGCATTCGGCATTGAGCCCGCGCCAAAGCCCCGTATGGAGCGCTGGAACGAGATTACGCAGCGCATTCATAATCCCGAAGGCGAAGTCACCATTGCTATCGTCGGCAAATATACCGGCCTCAAAGACGCCTACAAGAGCTTGATGGAAGCGCTCGCCCACGGCGGGCTGGCCAACAAGGTCAAGGTCAAGCTGGAGTGGATTGAGTCGGAGGTTTTCGAAAAAGAAGACCCATCGCCTTATCTTGAAAAAGTTGATGGCATTCTGGTTCCCGGCGGATTCGGCGAGCGCGGATCAGAGGGCAAAATTCTTGCCGCAAAGTTCGCCCGCGAGCGCAAAGTTCCTTACTTTGGCATCTGCTTCGGCATGCAAATGGCCTGCATCGAGGCGGCCCGCAATTTGGCCGGCGTCACCGGTGCTTCCTCAACAGAATTTGGCCCATCCAAAGAGCCGGTTGTCGGCCTCATGACTGAATGGCTCAAGGGCAACATGCTCGAAAAGCGCCAGGCTGCAGGCGATCTGGGCGGCACAATGCGCCTCGGCGCGTTTGAGGCAGCTCTAAAGCCCGGCTCCAAAATCGCCGAAATCTACGGCACCACAACAATCCACGAGCGCCACCGCCACCGCTATGAAGTCAACATCGACTATAAAGAGCGTCTGGAAGAGTGCGGCCTCGAATTTGCAGGCATGTCACCGGATGGCGTGCTGCCGGAAACGATCGAATATCCAGACCATCCATGGTTCATCGGCGTGCAGTATCATCCGGAGCTAAAATCCCGCCCGTTTGAACCACACCCGCTGTTTGCGAGTTTTATCGAAGCTGCTGTTGAAAAGGGCAGGCTGGTTTAGAGCTTGCCTTGCTTTGAACAGAAGCTAGAATGACTTTCTGTCCAGTAAAAAGACCCTATTCTTATATTTTGTATTGGGGCCGCATTTCATTAAAGGCAAATTATGCAAGGAAGTATCCCTCAAACTTATTCGATTGCTGATTTTATTGAGTGGCAACGTAGAAAGCAATTGATACTTGATCCTTCTTTTCAGAGGGGCTCCGTGTGGACTCAGGCGGCAAAACTTTTTTTGATCGATACGATATTAAATAGATTGCCGGTACCTCAGATATATCTTCGCACGCGTATTAACCCGCAGACACAAAGTACGATGAGAGAAGTTGTTGATGGTCAACAGCGATTGAGATCTATTTTAGAGTTTGCTTCCGGTTCCATAAAATTCGGCAACAAGGCAAAGCAGTTTGCAGGACTTGATTTTCAAAATTTGGAAGTTGACCAAAAGGAAGCGTTTTTAAGTTTTCCCTTAACGACTATTCAGTTAATTAACGCGTCTGATGCTGATGTGCTTGAGGTTTTTTCTCGCCTAAATTCTTATAATGTTAAAGTTACTCCAGCTGAGTTGCGGCATGCTAAGTATGACGAGCCTATTAAATGGGCAATTTGGAATGCTACAAGAGAATGGGCAATTCTTTGGGATATCTATAAAGTAATTACCGTAAGAGAATGTTTGAGGCAAAAGAATACCAGTTTTATGGCAGAATTGTTCATGATTGCTTCTGTTGGATTCAGTGATGGTGGTGAGCGACCTATTGACAAGTATTATAATTCTAACAAGGATAAGTCTGAATCATACTTCTACGATATTAGGCAGGTAGTTGACAAAAACATTGAATTTATAATTGGCAACTTTAGCGCATTACTGGCGGGTTCAACATTTTTTGATTCACCAAATTTCTTGGCGCTGTTCGCGGCAATAGAGTTCTTAAACGGCAGACTTCCGAAAGGACGTTCAACTGTTGACATTGACCGATTGGCGGGTGTGGGTGTCGATTTAATAAATGGAGGTCAGGAGTTGTTGTTGATGCAGGCCGCCATTGACAATGACGATCTCGAGGGCCGCTATGGAAAGTTTATTTCAGCAACGAAGAGTTCGACGCAGACACTTGCCTCACGCAAAGTTCGTCTTGAATTCTTAGTACGAGCGTTGGCTAAAAGTGCAACCAATTAAATTAAGTCTGAAGCTTGAGAGAAAGATCAATTTATTATTGCCGTCCGTCATCAATTTTAGCCCAAAATGCGATCAAGTATCTGAGCAACGTCAGGTGGAGCACGCAATCTTTCAACTCCAAAACATTTGGGAGCACTTTGTAAGGGAGTTTGTTCTTACTTCGGCCCTTGGTACCTTTTATTCTTCAACTGGACCAATAGTTTCAAAACTACCAAATAAAATGACCTCAAAAGAGCATGCTGCCCATGTACTCATGAGTACCTATAAAAAAAGAACAACGGAACCTAATTGGTATCTTCCAACGGATGCTATTGACGCTGCGAGTAGGCTAAAGTTGTCCAACTTGTCAAATATCGCTGGAGGGCTGGGAAAGACGCCGTGGCTTTTAGAGGATTTACGGTACACCAGAAATTTTTTTGCACACCGCTCGAAGGAATCTGCGAAAAAAGTGAGAGATATGAGCTGGTTCTCTCCCAAAAATGGAGCAATTGACGTTAATAGCACTGTTTTTTTCTATAGTTATGGTGGTGCATATATGATCGAGTTGTGGGCAACAGAAATGAAAAATATTGCTGTTGCCTTGGCGAATTAAATGCTTGATCAAACTGTAATTGTTGTACTTGTGAGCTCAGTACATAGACGTCTGATAATCCGCCTCCAGCCCGTCGTCGATTTTCTGCATCTCTTCGCCGTCGCTTGGCGCGCCAACCGTCTGGTCCATCAGAATTTTCATCAGCGACGGCATTTCGCTGCGGTCTTGAAAATGGTCTGGGCTCCATAAATGAGAACGCCTAAACGCCTTGGCGCAGTGTAAAAACACCTCACTCACTTTGACGATAATGGCGACCTTTGGCGCACGCCCGCTCACAGCCATGCGTTCGAGAAGGGCAGGGTCAGTCACAAGGCTGGCCACTCCGTTCACCCGCAGAGTGTCGTCAAAGCCGGGAATGATAAACAACAGCCCGACACAGGGATTGGCAATAATATTCACCAGACTATCAAGCCTGTTATTGCCCGGACGATCGGGTATCGCCAGCGTTTCATCATCGAGTATTTGGACAAATCCCGCCGGATCGCCGCGCGGACTGACATCGGCCTTGCCATCCAAATTCTGTGTGCCAATGCATAAAAACGGCGAGCGCCCGATAAAATCCCGTGCATGTTTGTCCAGTTTGCTCAGACTTTTCAAACCCGCCAAAGTGTGCGTCGCAGGAAACAAATCGCGCAGCGATTTCTCGTCACTAATCAAATATTCCGGCCTAATTTCATACGCCATAATCACGAGCCCTCCCAAGCACAAAGTGTACGCTAGAGTAGAGCGTGATTTATTTCGGGAGTCAAATTAAATCATTGGGTCGCTGGACATGATGGAATGCCCCTCAGTCAACGCTGCCGTGCGCTCGACGCAAATTTAGGACGTGTATGCTAATAGCCACGCTTTGCGTCGTCTGACGTAAAACCTATCCCCCGCGCTCCGTCATTCCGGGGCCGCGTAGCGGAACCCGCGAATCCAGAGATGGATAGTCGCGATTTCACTGGCTGGCTGGCATATAACTGTTTGATTTTAGTGAG
>JAYTVD010000008.1:0-9127 GCA_043744175.1 Phyllobacteriaceae bacterium | reverse complement strand
GGGCAGGGCGTTAGCGGCACTTCTGCCATGTCGCCTTGATCGTAGCGAATGAGAGGTAACGCAAAATTATACAAAGGCGTGACGATGACGCGGCCGGTCTCGCCCGGTCTGCACGGCGTGCCATCTTCGTGTAGCACTTCGACATGGTTCATTTCGGAGGCGATGTGGTGGTGATGAGAGGCAGGGCAGCGCACTGCGGTGCCGCCAGCCTCCTCGCTGGCATAATTGTCAAATACAGGTACGCCGAGTTTTTCCTTGATGAGTGACTCAAGGTCGTTGTGAAGCGCTTCCGAATAGCAGAATACCGCCCTCAGATTGATCGCCCAATCGAAGTTTTGCGACTCCCGAATAATGCCGGATACCGTGTTGGGCATGGCGTGCAGATAGTGCGGTTTGGCTATCGCCAACTCCGCCAAAATGAGTGAAACCGGATTTCGTCCGTCAACTTGGGTGCGTATGCCCGTGCCGCCAATAGACGACCAAGAGGGACGTATTATAGGCTTTGTGTTGACAGTGGAGTTGGATGGACCGGGGATGAGCCCGAAAAATGACAGATCGCGGTCTGCATCAGCCCAATCGAACATTCGCTCCATCATGGCGTGTGATGCATGAACCATCAATTGGCTTTTGACAAATTCAATTGGTCGGCCTGTTGAGCCTGACGTTGCGTACTGAATGATGGCGCCGGTTTGTGGCGGCACTTCGCGGGCGCGGTAGAGATGTTGATGGTCTTGAAGATCTGCGCGGGTGAGAATGGGGATTTCCCGCCAGCGCTCGAAGTCAAACGTTTCACCATCGAAAACCGGGGCGAGGCGTTCTGCATAGCCTTCCGTCTGGGCAACCGCATGGCGCACAAGCCGTTCCAATTGCGGGATTTGCAAATCCAAAATTTCATCCGCGCTGAACCATTGGGTTTGGCGCAGGGCCTCGGTGAAGTTTAAGACTTGGTTGGTCACGCGCATACCGATTTTAGGGGTTAGACTTGCCCCTTTGTAGCTGGTGCAACGCGCTTATCAAACACCTTGTGAACCAGAAACGCCAGCGCAAGACACGCGATTGCGCCTGCGGTGCAGATCATGGCGAAAGACAGTGAGAAGGCTGTCTTGGCAGCCTCTAGCCATGGGGCAGTGCCCCCGACGATGTGTTTGGCACTTTCTACGGCGCTGGCCAATGTGGAGCGTGCGTCGAGCGCGGCGGCTGGCGATATTCCGGTTATGTCAATGCCGCTCATGCCATAACGATAAATTAGCGTGGCAAGGCTGCCCATGATGGCGATGCCCAGTGCGCCGCCAAGTTCGGCGCTGGTTTCAGAAATGGCGGAGGCTGCGCCTGCGCGGTCAATCGGGGCGGAAGAGACAATCATGTTCATAGTGGTGAGAATGACCGGCACGAAGCCTAGGCCGATGAGCATTGCCGCGCCTAAAATGCCGTAGAGATTTGCTGCAAGTGCCGCTGCTGCCATTGAACCGAATGCGAGCGCATTGATGAGCAATCCGCCGATGACAGCGTGGCTGGCACCAAAACGGCTGATGAATTTATGGCTGTAGAGCGACATGAATGTGAAAATCAGCGAGGGGATAATTGACCACAGGCCAGCGGCAAGGGGTGAGAGATCAAGAACGAGTTGCAAATATTGGTTTTGGTAGAGGAAGACGGCAAAAACGAAAAATATGCCCGATAGGTTGACCAGCAACGCGGTGTTGAATGCGGGCACTTTGAACAGAGCGAGGTCAATCATGGGGTCGGCGAGCATTTGCTGGCGGCAGATGAATAGATAGCCGAGTATCAGGCCCAGCAAGATTGCGCCGAAGGGCATTATGGCGGTGCCATAGGCGGCTAATTGTTTGAGGCCGAAAATGACGGGTAATATTGTGCCGAGCGATAGCGCGACGCTGAACAAATCCAGCTTGCCGCCGCTTTCTGACTTATACTCGGGCAGCAAATAAGGTGCGACAATGAGCAGGGCGGCCATGATTGGCACGTTGATGAGAAATACTGAGCCCCAGCCGAAATATTGCAGCAAGACGCCGCCAATGACGGGGCCAACGAGACCGCCGACAGCAAAACCTGTGCCCCAAATGCCCATGGCGCGGTTTTTTTCCGCTTCATTGGGGAACATGGAGAACACCAGCGAAAGGGTGGAGGGCGCGATGGTGGCGCCCGCAATGCCTTGTAGTGCGCGGGCGAGGATGAGCATATTGGGACTGGTAGAAAATGCCGCCAGACAGGAGATAGCACCAAAAGCGGCAGCACCGATGAGCAGCACCTTGCGCCGCCCGATGCGGTCTCCGAGTGAACCCATGGTGACAAGGAAGCCCGCAACCATGAAGCCATAGATGTCATTGATCCAAAGCAGCTGTGTTGGCGTTGGTTGCAAGTCTTTGACAATGCTGGGCACGGCCAGAAACAACACGGAAAGGTCCATGGAATAGAGCATGCAGGCGATGGTGATGACGCCAAGGCCGAGCCATTCGCGGCGCGTGGCAAGAGCGCCATCTGGTGAGGATGTTGTGGGGTTCAAGATATAGCTCCGGAATTTGTCGCTTGGACAATTCTATTGATGTGGCGCGACAGCGTTATGACGCCGTGCGTTATTTTTCGGACAGGGTTTTCAAAGCGGCCGAGCCTCTTTCAAAATCCTTACCGACCATTTTATCCATATTAAAAACGATGCCAAACAGCCGGTGCATGAAAGGTTGCGCGCCAAACATGGCCCAGTTGATGCGCGTGCCAGCGCCATCCGGCGCCAGCGAAATTTCGGTTTTGTTGTTGGCTTGCATTGGCTTGGTGAAATTAAGATCGAGCGCGATGCCAGACTTTGGATCTGACTTGGTGATGAGCATATCGCCAGAGCCAGCCTTTTTGCCAACCCACGCATAGGCCGCGCCAATGCCAGAAGCCGCGCCGGAATAGCTGCGCTGCATATCAGGGTCCATGCCTTCCCACGGCGACCATGCCATCCATTTATGAAAATCAGCCAGATGCGCGTGGATGGCTTCCGGCGATGCGTTGACGGTAAGCGAGCGCTCAATGCGGAATGAATTGGGCTTGAAATAGGCATAGACAATCAGCGCTAAAATGACGAGGGCGAGTAGTTCCAACAACGTCCAAAACATGGAGAACCTCCGGAAAGTGACCGCCAGAAAATAGGGTTGGCGGTAGTTGATTTTTGTAAGCTTACGCTGTTTTCAAATATTCATCCAGCTTATCAAACGACCCGCCCCAGCCCATGGTCATGCCATCGTGAGCCAAATTGAAGGTCTGGCGCTCGACGTCTGTCGCGCCCTCTACGGTCGTCCAGGTGAGGGTGATTTTTGTCGTCTCGCCGTGGTCTTCAAAGTTGACGACCGTGTGCATCACGAGTGGCCAGGTGGGGGCCATTGGATGGGTAGTGATGCCGCGCTTTTCATCAGAAAATGACTGGGTGTAAATCAGCTTCACGGGCGGTTCGACCTCGATGAAATTTTGAACGCCCCACATCAGGGAGCCATCCGGTGTTTTCAACGCATAATGGTTTGAACCACCGGGACGAAGGTCCATGTCCGTGTGGGCAACTGAAGATCCGGTTGGCCCTGTCCAGTGCTTCAGGTGCTTGGCCTCTGTGAAGCAGGCGAAAACCAGTTCACGCGGTGCATTAAACGTGCGGGTAATGATGAAAGGTTTGTCAGTCATTTGAATCACTTAGCCTTTGGCGTTGAGGTTTTGAGTCATTGTGTTGAAGTTCATATTTAGAATCAACTTTAACAGAAGTAGCTAATGTATATGCTGTTTGATCCGGTTAGGCGCGGGGCTGCGACATCACGTATTTATCCAAGCGACCAAGTGTCTGCTCGCCGCCTTGGACCGCGCCGAATTTCACTTTGGCTTCTTTGTCTTCGACTGATGGCAGGAGAAGGCTAAGCGTCACGCGGGTTTTTCCAGCCTCATCGGCGAAGCGGATTTCGCCTGAAAAATGGGCTGGTTCGTTCAGCTCGCCGCCATGATCGTAAGCTAGTTTTTCGTTGGGAATGATGGTGTTATATTTGATCCAGTTCGGCCAGTCTTTGCCATCTGGGCCGTGCATTGTGTAGTGCCACAGTCCGCCTTGTTCAAACTTCATGGTGTGGGTTTCGTTGCGAAAACCTTCCGGCCCCCACCACGCATCAATGTGTTTTGGATTAGTGAAAACTTCAAACACCAGTGCGCGCGGCGCATCGATGAGGCGCGAGATTTCGATGGTTCGGGCGGCGATTTCTGAGTGGGCGTTCATGGGATTTTCCTCTCTTTTTATGATGCGATAAACTGCGCTAGGCGGTCAAAATTTTGCTCGTTTGCAGCTTCGATGAAATGCTTGATTTCGTGATTCTGCGGCGTGTCTTCCATCTGCATTACCCATGTCAGGCGCGTACCGTTTTGTGTGGGCACATAGTCCATTAGCATGGTGAAAACATGGATGGGACCGAGGTGGAGAAGGCTGATATGGCGCGGCGCGTTGATTTTCAGGAAGCGTGATTGGTTGTGAAATTCTGGCGCGCCTTCGGTGCGCATGGTGAAATCCCACTCACCACCTTCGCGGAAATCGAAGATGTGAAACTCATTGGTAAAGCCATCTGATCCCCACCAAAGTGCCAGACTTTCCGGATTTGAAAACGCGGCGAACAGGGCTTCGGGCTTGGCGTTGAACTCGCGTGTGGTGATAATTTCCAGTGTTTGATTTGTTGCCTCGCTTGGCATTGTGGCACCTTCGACATGCTTTTTGAAGTTATTCAAAATTGCCTGCCAGCCGTCGCGTTGCATATCAGCGGGGTTTTCTTTTTCGGCGTCGAACGTGACGCGCACGGTAACTGTGTCGCCGGAGGGCAGAAATTCCACTGTGGCGCTGCGATCACCGAACGCGTATTCGATGAGCTTGTTGGGAACAATTTTAGTATAGGTTCCGGCAAAATCGAAGCCGAAACTGCCATCCTTGGCTTCCATGCGGGAGGAGAATTCGCCACCTTCGCGCAAATCTACGCTGGCCTTGGTGGTGTGCCAGTCATCAGATGCGGCGTTCCATTTAATGATGTCTTCAGGCGTTGTGTAGGCGTGCCATACGGCGGCGACAGGGGCTTTTACATTTGTTTCAACGGTGATCTTCATGATGTTACTCCTCACGATTTGGTTATTTTGATTGTTGTGTGGCTTGAAGTTCGCGCAAATAGTCTTCCAGACGATCCAAGCGTCCTTCCCAGAGTTGGCGATATTCATCCAGCCAGCCATCGAGCCTCTGTAAGGGCGCTGGCTCCAGCTTGCAGGGACGCCACTGCGCATTGCGGGTGCGAGAGATAAGCCCAGCCTTTTCCAACACTTTCAGGTGCTTGGAAATGGCGGGCAGGCTCATGGCAAATGGTTCGGCCAATTCATTGACGCCAGCCTCACCCTTCACTAGCGTTGCCAGTATGGCCCGACGTGTCGGGTCAGCCAAGGCAAACAATATGGTGGATAGCGGGTCCAAGGGCATGTAATAAACCATTTGGTTAATTAACTTATTGGTTTAATACAGGAGAAAAGAAAACTGGTCAATCCTAAAACTGACCAGTTTTTTGCTTAAAAATAGTCCTGCAGTGGCCTTACTTCGAAGCTGCCATCCTTCAACGCGCCGATGGCTTGGGCGGTGGAGAGCGAGCCTGCGATGGTCGTGGTGTAGGGCACTTTTTGCATCAACGCGGCACGGCGGAGTGACTTGCTGTCTGACTCTGCCTTTGCGCCGTCCGTGGTGTTAAACACCAGCTGAACGCGGCGGTTGCGGATGGCGTCTTCGATGTGTGGACGGCCTTCCTGCACCTTGTTGATACGCTCGGCATTAATGCCTTGCTCGGCCAAGTAACGGTGCGTGCCGCTGGTGGCCATGACTTTGAAGCCCTGGTCTGCCAGAAGTTTCACTGCGGGTAATACAGTCACTTTGTCTTCGTCTTTGACGGAGACAAACACGGTGCCGGAACGCGGCAGTTCCACGCCTGCACCAAGCTGCGACTTCGCAAAGGCGATGGCGAAGTTGCGGTCTAGGCCCATAACCTCGCCAGTGGAGCGCATTTCGGGGCCAAGCAGCGTATCGACGCCGGGGAAGCGGGCGAAGGGGAACACGGCTTCTTTCACGGCAATGTGTTTTAGATCGCGCGAGTTCACGCGCGGGCCATAGTGAGCTATGGCTTCGTCCAAGCTCTCGCCAGCCATGATGCGGGCAGCGATTTTGGCTATAGGCAGACCAATTGTTTTGGCGACGAATGGCACAGTACGCGAGGCGCGCGGATTGACCTCAAGAACATAAACCACACCGTCCTTTATGGCGAATTGGACGTTCATCAAACCTACAACTTTTAGCGCGAGCGCCATCTCGGCGGTTTGGCGTTCCAGTTCATCGACGATTTCATCTGAGAGCGTGTGGACCGGAAGCGAGCAGGCGCTATCGCCGGAATGGATGCCTGCTTCTTCAATATGTTCGAGAATGCCAGAGACATAGACATTCTTGCCATCGGACAGACAGTCCACATCCACTTCCGTTGCATTGCTCAAGTAACGGTCAAACAGCAGCGGGTTTTTGCCGAGCAAGGTATTAATCTGGCCGGTTTTATCGTTTGGATATTTCATCTTAATGTCTTCAGGAACCAGTTCGGGCACTGTGTCGAGAAGATAGGATTGCAGGGCGGATTCTGAACGGATGATCTGCATGGCGCGGCCGCCCAGCACGTAGGACGGGCGCACGACCAGCGGGAAACCCAACTCGCCAGCGATAAGCCGTGCCTGCTCGACTGAGTAGGCAATGCCGTTTTCCGGCTGTGTAAGATCAAGGCGCGTGAGCAGTTTCTGGAAGCGGTCACGGTCTTCGGCCAAATCGATAGCGTCTGGCGTGGTGCCCAAAATCGGGATGCCTGCGTTTTCCAGCGCATGGGCTAGCTTCAGCGGGGTCTGTCCGCCAAACTGTACGATGACGCCGTGAAGCGTGCCGTTGGTCTGCTCGGCGCGCAGAATTTCTATGACGTCTTCGGCTGTGAGCGGCTCGAAATAGAGGCGGTCTGATGTGTCGTAATCCGTTGAAACAGTTTCCGGATTGCAGTTGATCATGATGCTTTCATAGCCCGCATCGCGCAGCGCGAAGGAGGCATGGCAGCAGCAATAATCAAACTCGATGCCTTGGCCGATGCGGTTTGGACCGCCGCCCAATATTACGACCTTCTTGCGATCTGAAATCTGCGCCTCGGAGCGAGTCTCACCGACAAATGGTGTCTCATACGTTGAGTACATATAGGCGGTAGGTGAGGCGAACTCGGCGGCACAGGTATCGATGCGCTTGAAAACCGGATGGACTTTCAGGCTGTTGCGCAGCTTGGCGACATCTTTGGCTTTCTTGCCGGTGAGGCCGGCGAGGCGGGCATCAGAAAAGCCCATGGCTTTGACCATGCGCAGATTTTCGGCATCTTCCGGCACGCCATGCTCTTTGATGCGGGCTTCCATATCAATGATGCCCTGCATTTCATTGAGGAACCACGGATCGATTTTGCAGCCGTCATGGACTTCTTCAACAGTCATGCCGAGGCGAAGGGCCTGTGCGACCATACGCAAACGGTCGGGTGTGGGGACGCCGATAGCGGCACGGATGGCGTTCTTGTCATCCGATTTGTCGCTACCTTTGCCGAGGCCGGGAATTTCGATTTCATCAAGGCCGGTAAGGCCAGTTTCAAGGCCGCGCAGCGCTTTTTGCAGGCTTTCTTGGAACGTGCGGCCAATGGCCATCACTTCGCCTACGGACTTCATGGCGGTGGTCAAGACCGGCGATGCACCGGGGAATTTTTCGAACGCAAAGCGCGGGATTTTGGTGACGACATAATCAATGGACGGCTCAAACGAGGCGGGTGTTGCGCCGCCAGTGATGTCATTGTCGAGTTCATCAAGCGTATAGCCGACAGCGAGTTTGGCTGCGATTTTGGCAATCGGGAAGCCTGTCGCCTTGGATGCCAGTGCGGATGAGCGCGATACGCGCGGGTTCATTTCGATAACGATCATGCGGCCGTTCTCGGGGTTCACGGCAAACTGCACGTTGGAACCGCCGGTTTCCACGCCGATCTCGCGCAGCACCGCAATGGAGGCGTTGCGCATGATTTGGTATTCTTTGTCCGTCAACGTCAGTGCCGGTGCGACAGTTATGGAATCGCCCGTGTGGACGCCCATCGGGTCGATGTTTTCGATGGAGCAAATGATGATGCAGTTATCCGCCTTGTCGCGGACCACTTCCATTTCATATTCTTTCCAGCCGAGTACGGATTCTTCGATTAGCACTTCAGTGGTTGGTGAGGCATCGAGGCCGGACTTGATGATCTCGAAAAATTCGGACTGATTGTATGCAATACCGCCGCCTGTGCCGCCCATGGTGAAGGACGGGCGGATGATAGCGGGCAGGCCTACAACATCCATCGCTTGCGCGGCGAGCGCCATGGCATGGCCCATGTATTTTTGCTTGCGGTCGCTCTCGCCAAGCTGCCAGTCGTTCTCTAGTGCGTCGAGCGCGGTATCCAACTCGCTGCCAGAGAATTTTTCTTTGAGTTCCGCGCGCTTGGCCTTGTGGATTTGGCGATCCAAATCTTTCACTTCGGTGGCATTGGCGAGCATAGACAAAGGCGTTTCGAGGCCGATTCGCTTCATGGCTTCGCGGAACAGGGCGCGGTCTTCGGCCATGTCGATGGCTTCGGCGTTGGCGCCAATCATTTCAACATTGTAGCGCTCCAACACGCCCATGCGACGCAAGGACAAGGCAGTGTTCAGCGCGGTCTGGCCGCCCATGGTTGGCAATAGCGCATCGGGGCGCTCTTTGGCGATAATCTTAGCGACGACTTCCGGCGTGATCGGCTCGATGTAGGTGGCGTCCGCGAGTTCCGGATCCGTCATGATGGTGGCGGGATTGGAGTTAACCAGAATGACGCGATAGCCTTCAGCTTTCAGTGCCTTACAGGCTTGCGTGCCGGAATAATCAAACTCACAGGCTTGGCCGATGATAATCGGGCCCGCGCCGATGATAAGGATGGATTTGATGTCTGTCCGCTTTGGCATGGCATCCGCTTTCGTGCTTTTTGCGCCAAACTCCCGCACCGGAGGGAGGGACCGGTCGGGCTCGCGC
>JAYTVD010000007.1:0-2745 GCA_043744175.1 Phyllobacteriaceae bacterium | reverse complement strand
CCTCTAGCATTGATTGACAGAAGAATCACGCGATAAGCTTAACTACAAGTCCCGCTTATATTCCCAAAGACTTCCTCAACATGCGTCTCTAGTTCTAAAATGAGTTTAGCATCGCCACTTGCGTAAATTTCTTCGAAAAACAGCGTATTGCCAACAAATGGTAGAATCATTAGTTGCCCGTTGTGCGCTAGACGTGCAGTTTGACCGTTATCGGTTGAGGAAATTGTTATCTGTGCGATTGGATTGTCTCTGCTGTCATAACATTCCACCGCGTAGATAGGATTTTGGGCCAACCTTTCCGGTGATTTTCCAATTGTAAAACCAAAAAGGCTGGCAACTATCAGCAAGAACATTGTTAGGATCACAAACGACACAAGAACTACAAACCCGCGTGCTAAGCTCACAATATGCTCCCTATTGCGTTTAGCTCGTTGGAATTTGGAGCCTAGAGCTACTTGCAGCTCTTAATCGCCGCCAGCGCCTTGGAAATGCCCGATAGCGAATAAGTGTAGCCCGTCGGCGTGCCGCGCTTGGAGACGGCTTTTACGGACATGGCCTTACCATTTTTCATCGCAGCCAAAAGCAACGGCTCTTCGGCGGCGTTTTCCATCCAGGCGCTTTTGCCGGAGGTGAACATCGTGAAGCTTTTGGCATCCACTGTGACAGTGACTTTGGAGCTGGCCTGCAATTCATAACCGGCCATAAATTGCGGCTCGAAGGATACGTTCTGGCCGGGCTTCTGGCTAATCAAGAAGAAATTATCTCCATGGTCCACCTTGTCCGGGGCCTTGGTTTTTGGTGTTGTCAAAATATAGCAAACCTTGCCGCCGCCGGACTGATAGCCATAAGCGCCCCAATCGGTGAATTTACCGATTTGGGTGGGTGCCTGCGCAAACGCGGCGCTGGAAACAGCGGCGAATGCGGCAACGGCAAATAGACGAGATGTTCCACGCATGGAGATCATAAACCCTTGTTCAGACTGACTTTGGCAGCAACCATAAACCAATCACGATATTTGATTCAATTTTGATGCATTTCTGGTTACTGAACCGTGAACATTGAAATGTTTTGCTCCCGAAATGGGACATTCATCGCTTCAAGGTCTCATAATCAATGCCTGTAGCCAGCAGTGACGATAAATAGCGGCGGGAATTTGACGTGAAGCGCGAACTGTGGCCCTTTAGGTTGTGATGGTAAATCAATTGTGCGTGAGGATTTGGCAGTGAAAGTTCTGATTCTGGGGGCAGGTGGCATGGTGGGGCGAAAGCTTTCTGCGCAGCTTACCATAACGGGTGAAATTGGCGGTGCGCACATTACGCATGTGACACTGCATGACGTGATTGCTGCCCCGCCGCCGATAGCCACTTTTCCCGTTGTCAGTTTGGCATCAGATTTCTCAGGTGAGGGTGTGGCGGACGAACTGATTGCTAATCGTCCGGATGTTGTCGTGGTGCTGGCCTCTATTGTTTCCGGCGAGGCGGAGCAGGATTTTGAAAAGGGCTACCGCATCAATTTGGATGGCACGCGGCTGTTGTTGGAAGCCATCCGCCTTGTTGGCAATGGCTACCGGCCACGGGTGATATTTTCATCCTCCATCGCGGTGTTTGGTGCACCGTTTCCGGAAGTGATTGCGGATGATTATTTCACTACGCCGCTGACGAGTTATGGCACGCAAAAGGCGATTTGTGAATTGCTGATTAGTGATTATACAAGGCGCGGGTTTGTGGATGGTGTGTCGCTGCGCTTCCCGACGCTGGTGGTGCGCCCGGGCCTACCCAACAAGGCAGCGTCCGGCTTCTTTTCCAATATTATTCGCGAGCCGCTTGCGGGCAAATCTGCGGTGCTGCCCGTTGGCCTGGGTGTGCGTCACTGGGTGGCGAGCCCGCGTTCGGCCATCGAGTTTATCATCCATGCCGCTGCGATGGACATGGAGGCTATCGGCCCGCGTCGCAGTTTGAATATGCCCGGTCTATGCGTTTCGGTGGGCGGAATGATTGAGGCCTTGGGCGCTGTGGCGGGGCAAGCGGCGGTGGACCTAATCCGTCATGAGCCGGATGAATTTATTCAAACAATCGTGGCAGGTTGGCCGGTGAATTTTAATGCGGCGCGGGCAATTGAGTTGGGGTTTAAAGGCGATGCAGATTTTGTCTCCATCATTCGCGCTCATATTGACGATGAGCTTGGCGGACAGCTATTCTATGCACCAAATTGAGATGTCAGGACGGACAAAATTTCAAAAAGCATGCCCATAGTTGCCAAAGGACAGGAACGGTTTGCCTTGCTTATGCAGCGCGTGGTGCAAAGCCAAGACCGCATCGCCTTTGGCGAGCTGTTCGATCATTTTGCCCCGCGCCTCAACGCCTATTTGATGCGGTTAAGTCTTGAGCGCAGCGCTGCCGAAGAACTCACCCAAGAGGTGATGATTGTGCTGTGGCAAAAGGCGGGGCTGTATGATCCGGCGAAATCATCGCTCTCAACATGGTTGTTTCGCATCGCCCGCAACCGGCGCATTGATTTGAAGCGCCGTGACCGTTCCAGTCTTCTTGACCCGCATGATCCTGTGTTCCATCCCGAACCTGAGGAGCAGGCGGATGTGGCGATGGATAATCGCGAGCGTGAGGCGCGGGTTCGCGCCGTGATGGCAGATTTGCCGCCAGAACAACGCGTTCTGATTACGGAAGCGTTTTTTATCGGGCTTTCGCACAGCGAGATTGCCGAGAAAAACAACCTGCCGCTTGGCACGGT
>JAYTVD010000006.1:0-9140 GCA_043744175.1 Phyllobacteriaceae bacterium | reverse complement strand
TGGTTGGAAGCATTGCAGGCGTGTTGGCGGCTAGCCCAGCAGCAAAATGCCCGGCAAGTTCTGTGCGGCACGATTGATCGCGCACCAAAATAAAATTGACGGCACTGCCGGAATTGGCCATCTGGCGGGCGGCCTCGACAGCCATCTTTGCAGAATCTGCCCACCCTAGTTCCAAGTTGAATTTTGCTGCGGCTAGAGTAATAAAGTCTTTTGCAGTTTTGTCGTGCCCAAAGACCAATGCGCGGCGCTTGCCTTGGCTATTGGCTGTTTCACTCTCCAAGGTTTGAACCTTTAGCTCCTCGGCAATTGGTTCATCTGGCGTCACGCCTGCGGCCAGATCAAACATATCTTGTACAACGCCGAGAAGCGTACCTGCAGAACGCCGTATAATATCCAGCCGGCTCTTTTGTACAGCGTCAAGATTAGAGCTAATTAGCAATTCTGCTGCTGAGATGACGCCGGTCATTGGCGTACGAATTGTGTGGCTTAGGCGCGCAAGTGTCACCGACTTGATCCGCGCCGCGGCATCAGCTTCGCGTTGCGCTTTCGCTGCCCGTTCTTCCAACTCTTCAATATACGAAAGATCGCTTATAATTTCGACGCGATTGCCACCAGTGTGATTTTCGATTTGGAACATCGCTGGTCCGCCGCGAAAGCGAACAAATCGAACGCCGTTCTTTGAACTACTGGCCTCAGAGCGCATTTCGTTTTGGGCGGTGAACCATGCTTCTCGCTCGTTCAGCGGCATGCCTGCGCCTGAAGATTTGGCCAATGCGCTAAGTACTTCGTCATGCAGCATTCCTGGCGCTATGACGGCGCCTGTAGCGTTGCAGCGCTTGGTGAAGGCTTGATTGGTGACGACGAGCATGTTTTGCTTGTCATAAACCGCAATTTCTTGGTCGATGCTGTCAATAGCCGCAAACAGCTGCTCTTCGCGGATTGCAGCATCCTTCATCAAGCGAGCGTGGTTAGTATCAATTTGTAATTGGCGCTCCGCAATAGCGGACAGCGCACGCACAATTCTGGATGAATCTTGGTGGCCTTTGCGGATCGATGCATAATAGTCTCCGCCAGCAAAGGCTTCAGCGACCTCGATTTGCTCGTCAAGCTCAGTTTGGCGATGTTTGCTGCGAAGCCCGGCAATACTACCTGCCACGACTGATACGGCTGCTGCCAATAGGAAGCCGGATACACCGGGCGCGGTTGCGTTGCCGAGGGTGAGGCCAGAGATGATATTAATTGTTGCCGCGGAACCAAGCGCAGCAAAGCCCGTGATAAAGCCGGATTGATACGGCTCACGATTGAGACGGGCGAACACAGATGCGTTCATTCGGATGGTCCCCAGGCATTAAGATACCTCGAACACCTAACCCATTTGATTTAGGTTGCTATTAAGTCGCTATCTAAAATTTTAATGAATTCACTGAATAGTTGTGGCTATGGCCAATAACTATGCTGCGAGTGGGGCTTTTCTATCAATTCGCTCCTGTTGCGGCGAGCGGCCGTAGATTTCGCGGTAGCATTTGGAGAAATGCGAAGCGGAAACAAAGCCGCAAGCCACGGCGACTTCAACAACTGGTAGTGATGATTGAATGAGCAAATGTCGTGCGCGGTCCAGCCGGATTTCCAAATAATAGCGGGCAGGGGAGCGGCCCATTTCATGGCGGAACAGGCGCTCAATCTGGCGGCGCGACAGGTCAACGTCGTCGGCAATGTCGATCAATGATAAAGGCTCCGATAGATGCCCTTCCATTAGCTCGATGATGCTGAGCACTTTAGAGTTTTGCACGCCGAGGCGGGCGCGCAGCGGCAAACGTTGGCGGTCTTGCGGATTGCGCACGCGGTCTGTCAGTGCTTGCTCGCAGATGCGATTGACCAGATTGTCGTCATGATCATCGCCAATGAGTTTTACCATCATGTCCAGTGCGGCCGTGCCGCCAGCGCACGTGTAGATGTTGGCGTCCACTTCAAATAGATCGGCGAATACATTGGCTTTTGGAAACGCTTCTGAAAATCCAGGAAGGTTTTCCCAATGGATTGCGCAGCGTTTGCCAGATAACAAGCCTGCGGCTGCAAGAATATGCGCGCCCGTGCACAGGCCGCCTACTGAAACGCCGCGATTATATTCCTCGCGCAGGAATGCGAACACGGATTTGTTGTTGTATTTTTCTACGTTCACGCCTGAGCAGACGAAAATCATGGAGGGCTTATCCGCGCCCATCAACATGCGGCGCTCATCGTCAAGCGAGCTGGTCACGGCACATTCTACGCCGTTGGAAGCGGACACGGGCTTGCCGTCCAGAGAGGCCAAACGCCACTTATAGCTTTCAAACCCGAGCATACGGTTGGCCAAGCGCAGAGGCTCGATCGCTGTCGCAAAAGCGATCATCGAAAAATCAGGCACGAGAAAGAAAACGATAGAGCGCTTGACCGCATTTTTGCCGTTCATATTGGACCTGAATTCTTCGCTTTAGAGAAATGGCGCCGGACTGATGTCGCGCAGAGGCAAGGTCAAGGCTTGTCGCTTGCTAAAAATCACCAGAAACTATTGTTACATAAGCTCATTAATTGTGAAATAGCAAGAATGATGATGTCGCAAAAAGAATTGAATTATGCTAACTAATCGTGCTGATCATCAGCAGAGGAACTCACCATGCCGTTTTCACGCGCGCTTGCCTATGGTTGTCTTGTTGCCGGAAAATGGCTGATGCTGCTTACCGCCGTTCTATTTGCGGCACTATTTGTTTCTGATTATTGGGGTGCGGGCGCACATTCGGTTTCGGCCGTTGCGCTTGGCGGCGCGGGGGTATGTCTTGCCTTGGCGGGCGTCTGCTGGCTTTTCTCGCGATGGATTATTGCCACATAAACGCTTTATGAATGTTCTGTTCAGAACTCGTACACGGTGGCATGAATAAGGTCGTCATTCTTACATAACGACGAGGCGAACATGAAAAAGATCATTTGTTTGGCACTGGCGCTTAGCATCGGCACGACATTACCAGCGCTGGCATCCGCCTTTTGGGGCGGCACGATTATCAATATTGCCCCTACGGACACGCTTAAGGTCCGCCAATGGCCATCCACCTCGTCGCAGATTATTGATGCCTATGCGGTGGGTTCGAATATCTCAATGACGGGCCGCTGCAAAAACATCATCACCAATGCCTCGTTCCGTGTGGATGCCGGTGGGTCTGCCAATTGGAAATATTCCAAAATGAAGAAGCCTAATGTTTGGTGCCAAGTGATGACGGACGGCGCACAACTAGGCTGGGCGCGGGGCAAGTTTATCTGGCCGGCGTGAAATCGACTATGCGTTTGGTGCCAGCCTATCTCGATTAAGGTAATACCAATAAGTCGGTGTGCGCCGTTGCCGCTTGCTTGCCATCGACGGTATGGGTTTCAAAATAGGCATCTATTTCAGCGATGCTCATGATATTTTGTCCGTCCAGCGGCTTTGCAAGATCATATATCATTGGGTTTCTAACAAGAAACTCGCGAAGCCGTTGGTATCCATCACTGCGCTTCAATCCGTAGGGCCAAAACTCTATCACAATAGGGGTCTTGGCCGTTTCTAGCGCCTTTGCTGCGGCCAACACATGGCCTTCGTGGCCTTGCGTATCGATCCAAACCAAACCTATGTCGGAGGCGTTGATGTTATTGGACTTCAACAAGCTGTCCATCGACAAAGTAATGATATCGACAGTGTCGCGCCGTTCTTCGTCATAAATTGAGTTTTCACTTTTGGCCGGCATTTTCATTCGATGATCGCCGAAATTTGTTTCGCTTAGCTCAAGCGTTGCTTTTGATTCGTCCACTGAAATTGCTGCGCAAACATTGATGCAACGGTCATCCAAATTGTTCAAAATTTGGTTGACCTTCAGCAACATAAAGTTATTCGGCGCGGGCTCAACACACACCGCTTTTGCAAAGCCATTCGTCAGCGCATACACAGTATGCGTCCCTATATTTGCGCCAATGTCTAGAAATATTGGCTTTTTTGCTACGTCGTGGCCAATGTAATTTGCTACTTTTGATATTAGTTGCTCTTGGAACGCACCGGAGTCACGGATCGCGGCCCCCACCACTCTATCACCGATAAAAGTTGCCATACGGTGAGGTGGTTTTCCCGTCACAACAATTGAATCTACTCTCAAATTTCTACTGTTAAGATTGCGAAATTTTCTTGATATTGGCGGACCCATGAGGCCTTTTCGGCGCAAATATTCGGTAATACGGCTCATTTTGGGACCCCTAAAATCCGATGCTACCTATCGCAAGCGGGCGAAAAAAGTGCAAGTGACTAGCAGTTCAAGTGATAGCTTTGATTTAGGTAGCAGTCGGTGGCATAAATGTCGGCGGCGGCTACTAAATTGGGGCCCACCAATATGTCTTGGGCTGGCACGGGCAAGTTTATCTGGCCGGAGTGAGTTATTTTTGCAGTGTGAAGCTTCACATTCAGGCGGTTTTAGGTGAGTTTGAGTTCTGCAAATCCGGAATCACTCTCATGGACCCGCGCGAAACGGTGATTGAAATTCAAGGCTCCCCGGTCAAGCTGTTTGGCTTGACCCTGCTTGGCATCGGGATGACTGTGCTGAGTGCTCTCGTGGCGTTTCGATATATTCCGGTAGAAGATGGCAGCTTCAATCAATTCATGGGATGGATTGGTATGCTGTTTTTTGGCCTTGCTACCGCCATCGGAATTTCGCGCCTGTTCACATTCAACAAAACCGTGGTGACACTCTCGCCAGCGGGCTTGCTGGATACGCGGGTTTCGGCCCGTCCTGTTCCGTGGGATGCTATTGAAGATTTCGGCGTCTGGGAAATGCAGCGGCAGAAGATGATCGTCATATCCGTCCCGCCTGAAATTGAGGCCTCCATCGGAATGACTCGCATGGCCCGCTGGTCACGCGCGGCGAATGCCAAACTGGGCGCGGATGGCCTTTGTTTTTCTGCGGCAGGATTGAGTGTGAGCCACAACGCGCTTTTGGCGGCGATTGGGGAGCGGGTGGGCGGGGCTGAAACCCTCATAACTCTCAATTCAATATAAGCGATTTCCTATGATAATCACCCGATCGGGTGATATTGTGACATCTCAATTTCCACTATCCCTTAGTAATCGCGGACAGTCTCTAGTGACATGCCCGCGACTGCGATGAGAAGCCGATAATGGCGGCAATAGATGGAGACTGGACATGACATTTCAATTTAGGAGCTTATTAGTTCCAGCAATACTTGCAGTATCGATTGCAAGCGCGTTTTCAGCGGAGACTATTAAGAAGGATGCAGTTATAATACTCACGCCAAAGAAGCTCGACACGAAATCAAATGTTAAAAATAATTTGGTCAAGCCCGGTCTTGGCACCGGGGCAGACGAGCACGGGTGCATCCTACCGCAGATTTGGCACGCTGCTTCAGGAACATGCATCACTGATCTAATTAAGACAAATGACGCAGCAATGGACAGCAAAGAGTAGTCCAAAATTAAATGCGAGGCTCTTGAGCCTAAGAGTGGTTGCCCCGAGTGCGACCTATGCCAGCGAACTGGCAGTTACACAGGTGCAACTGGTATAATCGTTGTGATGGCGGCAGGTTTGGAGGATGCTTTGATCTCTATCCCCGCCGTCTCCCACCCCGTCTCCCGCTAGACCCATCCGCCGCCAGCTCCAGCACTTTGCGCTCCGGCAACTTCACAACCGCAGCCAAGTTTGGAAACGTATCCACCTTGTTCGGCATCGCCATGGCGTGCACGAACAATTGCTGGAAATGCGGCTCCAGCGCCGTTTCGATTTTCTCTACTTTGGCGACTGTTGCTTCGATTTCGCGGCGGTGGGTGCGGTTGAGGAGCGCCATGCGTGCGCCGGTTCCGGCGGCGTTGCCTACCGCTTTCACGCGGCTAAGGTCGCAGTCTGGAATGAGGCCGAGCACCATGGCGTATTTCGGATCAATGAACGAGCCGAACGCGCCGGCAAAGCGGATTTCATCAACGTGATCGACGCCGAGTTTTTCCATCAGCAATTTGATGCCGGCATAGAGCGCGGCTTTGGCGAGCTGGATAGCGCGGATGTCGTTTTGCGTGACGGTGATGCGCTGTTCGCCATCGTGCAAAAGGTATGAGAATGTGCGGCCGTTTTCAAAGATGCGCGGTGTGCGGGCAGCCATTGCGCCGTCAATCACGCCATCTTCTGAGATGAGGCCGGACAGGAACATTTCGGCCACGACTTCGATGATCGCCGAGCCGCAAATGCCAGTGATGCCGGTTTTGTCTGTGCCTTCTTTGAAGCCGTCTTCGTCGGACCATGCTTCCGTGCCGATAACGCGGAAGCGTGGTTCCAAAGTTTCCGGGTCGATGCGCACGCGCTCGATGGCACCGGGGGCGGCGCGCTGGCCGGAGGAGATCTCCGCGCCCTCAAAGGCGGGGCCAGTGGGCGAGGAGCATGCAACCGTGCGCTGGCGGTTGCCCAGCACGATTTCCGCGTTTGTGCCGACATCGACTAAAAGCATCATGTCGTCTTGGCGGTCCGGCCCTTCGGAGAGCGTGGCAGCAGCGGCATCCGCGCCGACATGGCCCGCGATGCACGGCACGATGTATAGGCGTGCGCCTTCGTTGAGCGGTACGCCCATATCGGAGGTTTTGCCTTTGACCGCACCGGAAACCGCGAGTGCAAACGGTGCGCCGCCAAGCTCGGTCGGGTCAATGCCAAGGAAGAAATGGTGCATAACAGGATTGCCGACAAACACGGCGTCCAGAATATCCGCGCGGTTGACGTTACCTTCAGTGCAAACCTGATCGACCAGCGCGTTGATGGCATCGCGCACGGCTTTGGTGATGGCGTCTGCGCCACCCGGATTCATCATCACGTAGGAAACGCGGCTCATCAAATCTTCGCCAAAGCGGATTTGCGGGTTTTGCATGCCCGATGATGCCGCCACGCGGCCAGATAGAAGCGACACAAGGTTCATGGCAATTGTGGTGGAGCCAATATCGCAGGCGATGCCGTATGCTTCATTATGCAAGCCCGGCCACAGCGCGATGATGCGCGGTGTTTCCGAGTCTTCGTCCTTGTGAATGGCGGCTGTGACGCACCAATTGCCTTTGCGCAAAATGCTTTGCACCTTTGGCAGCAGATAGAAGTCAACGTCGAGCTTTTTATAGCCCCACTCGTTTTGCAGCGCCACGATCAGCCGGTCCATATCGCCAAGCGGCTTGTGCATATCCGGCTCCTCAACCTCGACATAGCAGAGGTGAACAGCGGGATTGCGCTCGATAATCCGGTCGCCAACGGCTTTGCGAATGACCTGCGCGTTCACCACTGTGTCTTGCGGCACATCGATGACCAGATCGCCTTCGATAGTGGACGAGCATGACAAGCGGCGGTCCGCTGCGATTTCGCGCACTTCGGCATAGCGCAGTTCTTTTGCGCCGCGCAGTGAAATATGGTCGTTCGACGAGACGATTTTGTGCTTGGCGAAATTGCCTTCCTGCACTTCCACTTGGCAGCGCCCGCATGTTGCCCGTCCGCCACACACGCTTTCTACATAAACGCCAAGCTGGCGTGCAGCCTCCAGAACTGTGGTTCCTTTGGCAAAGCGCCCGCGCTTTCCGGACGGCATGAAAAGGACGAGGGGATCGGTGTTTGTGGTCACTTCTTTTTGCCTGTCAGTCGCTTGGCGTTGGCTGTCACTTTGATGCGCGATGGTTTTAGCGCGGCAGCGGTAACAGCATCAGCCGATTTCATAAAGTTGGGGACTTTGCCGAATGCCATGCCCACCCATGCATCCATCATTTGGTGCGAGAGTTCGACATTGGCGGCGATGAAGCCATCGCTGGCGGCCTTGGTCTTTTCGTCAACCATGCGGCGGTCTTCCGCATGGTCGTTGCCGGTCTTCATATGTTCGGGAAGCATCATGCGCGATATGCGCTGCGCCATAACCAAGGGGGCGAGGAGCCCGATGGAATTTAGTTCCGCCTTGGTTTTTTTCATACCACGTTCCTTAGTTATCCCACCCGCGCCGAGCGACCACCACGACGGCCACCGGCAGTGGGTGCTGCTGTTGGGGCAGGCGCTGCGCCGGCAGCGGCCGGTGCATAATCACGGTATGTGCGAATCCACTGTTCGCATGAAGGGTCTGTACCATTCAAGACGTTTGCGGCGCGTACAGCTTCCATTTCTTGCGGGCGGCAAGGGTTCATAATCGCCGATGTCATGCCAGCGCCGATGACCATCGGAATGAAGCCGGCATTAATACCGTGACGATGCGGCAGACCGAACGAAATGTTCGATAGGCCGCAAGTCGTATTGACCTTCAGCTCATTGCGCAAACGGTATAGCAACGCGAAAACCTGACGGCCGGCATCACCCAGCGCGCCAATTGGCATCACAAGCGGATCAACGATGATGTCATGCGGTTTTATGCCGTAATCCATCGCGCGCTCCACAATCTTCTTGGCAACGGCAAAGCGCACATCAGGGTCCATGGAAATGCCGGTTTCATCGTTGGAAATGGCAACAACGGGAACATCATATTTCTTGCAGAGCGGCAGAATGGCTTCCAGCTTTTCTTCCTCGCCCGTTACCGAATTGACCAGCGGACGACCTTTTGCGACCTTAAGCGCTGCCTCGATAGCAGCAGACACCGAACTATCGATGGAGAGCGGCACATCGACGAGGCCCTGAACGATCTGCATTGTTTGCACCAGAAGGCCCGGCTCAGTTTCGTTTGGATTTACCGATGTCACGCCCGCATTGACGTCGAGCATTGTTGCGCCTGCTGCCACTTGCTCAAGGGCATCGCGAATTACGGTTTCGAAGTTACCTGCCTGCATTTCTGCTGCCAGCTTCTTGCGGCCCGTCGGATTGATGCGCTCGCCGATGACGCAGAATGGCTGGTCGAAACCAATAATGATTTCGCGTGTGGCAGAAGCGACGATAGTGCGGGTCATAGGGGCTCTCCAAAAGACATAAAGACTTT
Organism: Phyllobacteriaceae bacterium; assembly: GCA_043744175.1. Lineage (GTDB taxonomy): Bacteria > Pseudomonadota > Alphaproteobacteria > Rhizobiales > Rhizobiaceae > JANMEX01. The sequence goes on along the minus strand of JAYTVD010000006.1, from coordinate 170 downwards.
GTTATATGGTTATGCGATTGCAAGCAACCGCGAATTGTTTAACTTTGACCGAGATGTGTGGCTTTTTCGGCCATGCCTTGCGGCGAAATGGCATCGCGATGCAAAAGTGAATCCAGCCGGTCGATAACCTGCTGCTCGTCTTGGCGTGCTTCGCGCTTCCACGGCTGGCG
>JAYTVD010000005.1:0-9160 GCA_043744175.1 Phyllobacteriaceae bacterium | reverse complement strand
AAAGCGACAGGCAACAAGCCGCTGCCGGACCGGATGGGCATATCGGTAAAGCTATCGGCTCTGCACCCGCGCTATCTGGCCACGCATAAAGAACGCGTGATGAGGGAGCTGGTGCCGCTGCTTTTGGAACTCGCGCAAAAGGCGAAGTCTTATGATTTGAATTTCACTGTTGATGCGGAAGAAGTGGACCGTCTGGAGCTATCGCTTGATGTGATTGACGCCGTGTTTCGTGACAAGTCGCTCGACGGTTGGGATGGTTTCGGGCTTGCGATTCAGGCCTATCAAAAGCGCACGAGCGCAGTAATTTCTCATATAGAACAATTGTGTAAGACCACTGGCCGTAAGATGATGGTACGTCTTGTGAAGGGCGCTTACTGGGATACGGAAGTTAAACGTGCGCAAGAGCGCGGCATGGATGGTTATCCGGTTTTCACCAGAAAGGCGGCGACAGACGCGTCTTATATGGCTTGTGCAAAACAACTTTTAGATGCAAGAAGCGTGATATTTCCGCAATTTGCGACCCATAATGCGCTGACTGTGGCGACGATTATTGAGATGGCGGGGGCGGACCGTACGGGGTTTGAGTTCCAGTGCCTGCATGGCATGGGCGAGTCGCTGTTCAAAAATGTCACTGAAGGCGCGGATAAAATTGCCTGCCGCATTTATGCGCCAGTGGGTGGTTATCGTGATTTGCTGGCCTATTTGGTGCGGCGTTTGCTGGAAAACGGGGCGAATTCTTCGTTCGTTTCTGTGGTGGGTGATCCCAATATTCCCGTGGAAAATCTGTTAGTTAGGCCATCTGAGATACTCAATGACGGTAAGGGGTATGCAAATCCAAACATTCCGCAGCCAGCAAATATTTATCTTGATCGTGTGAATTCCAAGGGCGTGGATTTTGGTGATCGCGTGGTTCTGGCGGGGCTGCTCAAGGGCATTGAAAAGGCTGCTGTCACAGTCAATGCCGTGCCCCTGATTGCGGGCATGAAACCCTCTGGAAATCCTGAATCAGTACTGTCGCCAGTCGATCGGAAAGTGGTCGGCAACTGCACGAACATGATACGGGAAGAGGTCGGAAACGGTGTGGATATCGCACGGAAGGGCTTTGCCAACTGGTCGAGGGTGACGCCAGCGGATCGCGCTGTGATTTTGGAAAAAGCGGCGGACCTGCTGGAAGCCAACCGTGACAAATTTTTGTGGCTGCTCTCCCGCGAGGCGGGTAAGACTCTGGATGATGGCGTTTCGGAAATTCGTGAGGCAGTGGATTTCTGCCGCTACTATGCGCGCCAAGGCGTGATCTCGTTTGGCGAAGATTTGGTGTTGCCCGGCCCGACGGGTGAGGACAATAAATTGCGCCATCGCGGGCGCGGTGTGTTCATTTGCATCTCCCCTTGGAATTTTCCGCTGGCGATTTTTACGGGCCAAGTGACGGCAGCGCTGGCTGCGGGCAATGCGGTTATCGCCAAGCCTGCCGAGCAGACGCCGCTAGTGGCATTTGAAATGATTAAGCTGTTGCATCAGGCAGGCGTGCCGCAAGAGGCGCTGCTGTTCATGCCGGGCGACGGCAAGATTGGCGCGGCGCTGACCAGCCATCCGAAAATTGATGGCGTGTGCTTTACCGGCTCGACCGAAACCGCATGGGCAATCAACCGCACGCTGGCAGCGAAGAACGGACCCATCGTGCCGCTGATTGCGGAGACCGGCGGGCTGAATGCCATGATCGTGGATGCGACCGCACTGCCGGAACAGGTGGCGGATGATGTGGTGTCATCCGCCTTCCGCTCGGCAGGCCAGCGCTGTTCGGCGCTGCGCTTGTTGTTCGTGCAGGAGGATGTGGCGGACCGGATGCTGACCATGATTGAGGGCGCGGCGCGCGAACTTAACATTGGTGATCCAAGTCTTACCAATACGGATATTGGTCCCGTGATTGATGCCGACCAACTGGCGATGCTGAACGGCCATGTGGTGGACATGCGCAAAACGCAGACCGTGCGCTATGCGGGGCAAGCGCCGACCACGGGGCATTTCTTCGGGCCGCATATTGTGGAACTGAAAAGTTCTGAAGCGCTGACACGCGAAATATTCGGGCCGATCTTGCATGTGGTGCGCTATAAGGCGGGCGGGCTGGACAAGGTGCTGGACGGCATCGCCGCCAGTGGCTTTGGGCTGACACTGGGCATCCACACCCGCATCGAGGAAACCGTGCGCCATGTGATTCACCGGCTGGATGTGGGCAATGTTTACGTCAACCGCAACATCATCGGCGCAGTTGTGGGCACGCAACCCTTCGGCGGCTCCGGCCTTTCCGGCACAGGCTTCAAAGCCGGTGGCCCGCACTATTTGTTGCGCTTTGCGTTGGAACAAGTGGTGAGCGTGAACACAGCAGCAGCGGGCGGGAACGCGAGCTTGATTGCGATGGTGGAGTAAGCCCCCAGCCTGCGGCCTTGCTTGGTCCCTAGTTGGCGGCGCGAATTTAATTTCAAACCCGGCGGTTAGTCTTTCGATGTTGCCTTGATTTCTGCCGTCTTCGGTCACAAATTAAAGAGGGACGGACAAACGAGGGATCATGGCGCACACCAATCATAACAGTATTCCTGCTTGGTCATGGGTCGCGCCATTGCTTGCCTTTGTTTTGCTGGCATTGAAGTTTGGTGGGGTCGTTCCGGCGGATCATGTTGCGGTTTTATTGGCGGCCGCTGTGTTTTTGGGCGCTTGTGTGTTTGCTTCGGTGCATCATGCCGAACTACTGGCTGTGCGGCTCGGCGAGCCATATGGGTCCATTCTTCTCGCCATTGCTGTGACAATTATTGAAATCGGGTTGATTGTGTCGATCATGGCGTCCGAGACGCCGGGCAGCATGACGGTGGCGCGCGATACGGTGTTTTCGGCGGTGATGATTGTTATGAACGGCGTGATCGGTCTTTGCATGGTGCTTGGCGCGCGGCTTCATCATGAGCAGGAATTCCAAATCAAAGGCGCATCGTCGGCGCTGGCGGTGCTTGGCACTTTGGCCGTGATTGCGCTGGTTTTGCCGAATTATGTGCTTACCGCGCCTGGCCCGTTTTATTCGACAGTGCAAATGGTTGTTATCGGCGTCGCTTCGCTGGTGCTTTATGCGACATTTGTTTTTGTGCAGACGGTGGGGCACCGCGATTATTTCATTATGAAAACCCAAGATGACGAAGCAGCTGCAACTAGCGCTGCTGACATGCCATCGAACAAAACATCGCTGATAACCCTTGGCTTGCTTTTGGTCGCGCTCGCCGCCGTCGTGCTTTTGTCGAAGGCTTTGTCGAAGCCGATTGATGAGACCGTCGCGGCGCTTGGGCTTCCGCGAGCTTTTGTGGGCGTTGTCATTGCCGCCATTGTACTGCTGCCGGAGGGCATCGCTTCGGTACGGGCGGCACTGCTCAATCGTTTGCAAAATAGCATCAACCTTGCCGTTGGTTCCGCGATTGCCAGCATTGGCCTAACCATTCCGGCGGTGGTGATTGTGTCGCTGATGTCGGACCAGCCATTGGCACTCGGCATCAACCCCGCCAACACAGTGCTGCTGGTTTTGACGCTGTTTATGGGCACGATAACGCTCGGCACAGGCCGGACAACCGTGCTGCAAGGCGCGGTGCATTTGGTGATATTCGCTGTGTTTTTGTTGATTGCGGCAGTGCCGTAAATGTCGCGAACTAATTGCGCAATGCTTCACCCCCGTAAGCCACGACATTTCTTGATCAATCGGACAATTAACTCACCCCCCCCCACAATCCACTTGACCAAACCACGCATCAGGGCGTTAATTTATCTCGCGTGCCAGAAAGGTGAATTTTATGAAATCACCACGTTTGCGATTTCACGGGGCGGCTCGGTCTGTCACGGGGTCTTGTTATGAGATTGAAACGGAAAAGTCGCATATTCTGATTGATTGCGGCATGTTTCAGGGTGCGAAGTCTGAGCGTGAGTTGAATTATGGGGCGTTTCCGTTTGTGCCCAGCGCGATAGATGCGCTTGTGCTGACGCATGCACATATTGACCACAGTGGCCTTTTGCCCAAGCTTTCGAAACATGGTTTTGGCGGGACGATTTTTGCCACGCCGCCGACGGTTGATCTTTGTACCGTGATGCTGCTGGACTCGGCGCACATTCAAGAAATGGATGTCCAAAATCTCAACCGGCGCAATGTGCAGCGCGGCCGCGAGGCGGTTGAGCCGATATACTCATCGAAGGATGTGGCCACCTGCATGGAGTTGTTCCATGGGTGTGACTATGACGAATGGTTCGCCGTGAGCGCAGATATTCGTGCGCGCTTTTGGAATGCCGGGCATATGCTGGGCTCAGCGTCCATCGAACTTGAAATCGGCAGTATGGATGCCACCAAGCCGATACGTCTGTTATTTTCCGGCGATCTTGGCCCGCAGCATAAGCTCTTGGAGCCGGACCCGAATGCGCCTGCCACCATCGACTATCTGGTCTGCGAATCGACCTATGGTGACCGCGAGCGCGGCGAGGTGACGCCGCAAAGCCGACGGGATGTATTGCAGGCCGAGGTTAACCGCGCGGTTGAAATGCGCGGGCCGCTTATCATTCCATCTTTCGCTGTTGAGCGGACGCAGGAGCTGCTGGTTGATCTGCACCTGCTGATGAAGGCTGGTGCCATTCCGGCTGCGCCAATCTTTGTGGATTCGCCGCTGGCGACGCGGGCGAGCGAAATATTTGAGAAACATGCCAGCGAGATTGACGAGGGCGAGACGCTGGTGAGGGCGCTGAACTCTGGCGATATTCGCTTCACTGAGAGTGTCGAGGAATCCAAAGCGATCAACAAATTGTCCGGGTTTCACATTATCCTCGCCGCTGCCGGAATGTGCGACGCGGGGCGCATCCGCCATCATTTGAAAAACAATCTGTGGCGGCGCAATGCCACCGTGATGATTGTCGGTTTCCAAGCGCAAGGTACGCTTGGGCGGATATTATTGGATGGCGCGGATAGTGTGCGCATTCAGGGCGAGGAAGTTCTGGTGAAGGCCGCCATCCGCCACATCGAACTTTATTCCGGCCATGCTGATGCCACGGAACTTGTGAACTGGGTGCAGGCGCGAATGCCGGTAGCACAGGGCATTTTTCTGACACATGGCGAACCAGCGGCGATGGGCGCGCTGAAGGGGCGGCTGGTCAGCATGGTGCCCAGTGATAGAATAGTGATGCCACAACTTGATGATGGTTATGAGTTGGGTGAAGTGGGGGCGCATCTATTGACCGAAAATAGGGCGGCGCGTTTGGCTCCTGAACAGGTAGCGCATCTTGACTGGCACAATGAATTATCGCGGCTGTTGCTGGATATAAGTGGCGAAATGTCAAAAGCGGCTGACGAGCGCAGCCGCCAAGTCATCCTTCGCCGCCTTCGCCGCGCGCTCACGGGTGATAAGGGCGCGGTTGATTGAGACATGTTTAGTACGACCCTCAAAACATAGCATTTCGTCGCAAAGCGCCTAACCTTACGGGGAATTCCTTTCACGACTGAAAGATTGCTTATTGCGACATGTGAACTTGTCGCAAATGATGTATCGAGCGGCTATTTTTGGACTGCTTTGTGTGGCATTGCACCGCCACTATGGATACTAGACTTTTGCCCCTATCACCCTAGCCGGAGCCCCACATAAATGGCCGACTTTAAATCTGATATTGAAATTGCCCGCGGCGCTAAAAAGCTGCCGATTATGAAAATTGGCGCCAAGCTTGGCATTCCGGAAGAAGATTTGCTGCCTTACGGCCATGATAAGGCGAAAATTTCGGCGTCCTTCATTAAGGCGCAGCGCTCTAAGGCGGATGGCAAGCTGATCCTTGTGACGGCGATTAACCCGACGCCTGCGGGCGAAGGCAAGACGACGACGACGGTTGGTCTTGGCGATGGTCTTAACGCAATCGGCAAGAAGGCAATTGTCTGTATTCGTGAAGCATCGCTTGGGCCCAACTTCGGCGTTAAGGGCGGTGCGGCAGGCGGCGGCATGAGCCAAGTTGTGCCGATGGAAGATATGAACCTGCATTTCACAGGTGACTTTCATGCGATTACCACCGCGCACAATTTGCTCTCAGCGCTCATTGATAACCACATTTATTGGGGCAATGAGCTGGGAATCGACATTCGCCGTGTCGTCTGGCGGCGCGTGATGGATATGAATGATCGTGCGCTGCGCGAAATGATCTGTTCGCTCGGCGGTGTGGCCAATGGCTTCCCGCGCGAGGCAGGATTTGACATTACTGTCGCTTCTGAAGTGATGGCGATTTTGTGCTTGTCCAATGATTTGAAGGATTTGGAAAAGCGTCTTGGGGATATTATTGTTGCTTACCGCCGCGATAAATCGCCGGTCTATGCCCGTGATTTGAAAGCGGACGGCGCGATGACCGTTTTGCTGAAAGATGCGATGCAGCCAAACTTGGTGCAGACGTTGGAAAACAATCCGGCTTTCGTGCACGGCGGTCCGTTTGCCAACATTGCCCATGGCTGTAACTCGGTCGTGGCAACCACAACGGCGCTCAAGCTGGCGGATTATGTGGTGACTGAAGCCGGTTTTGGCGCGGATTTGGGCGCTGAGAAATTCTTTGACATCAAGTGCCGCAAGGCGGGCTTGAAGCCAGCAGCTGCCGTTATCGTGGCAACGGTTCGCGCCATGAAGATGAATGGCGGCGTGAAGAAGGAAGATCTGGGCGCTGAAAACATTGCTGCGGTTCAAAAGGGCTGTGCCAACCTTGGCCGCCACATTGAAAACGTCAAGCAATTTGGCGTGCCGGTTGTGGTGTGCATCAACCATTTCACGACGGACACGCCGGAAGAAATTGCGGCGATGAAGGATTATGTTGCATCAAAGGGCACGGAAGCCATTCTGTGCAAGCATTGGGCGCAGGGTTCCAAAGGCATTGAAGAATTGTCGCGCAAAATTGTGGAATTGGCGGAAAGCGGCCAGTCGCAGTTCTCGCCGCTCTACCCTGATGAAATGCCGTTGCTCGACAAGATCAACACCATCGTCAAGCGCATCTATCGCGGCTCCGAAGCCATTGCTGACAAGAGCGTGCGCGACCAATTGAAAGCTTGGGAAGACCAGGGCTATGGCCATTTGCCGGTTTGTATGGCGAAGACGCAATATTCCTTCTCCACTGATCCGAACCTGCGCGGCGCGCCGGAAGGCCATGTGGTGCCAATCCGCGAAGTGCGGCTCGCAGCTGGCGCTGGCTTCGTCGTTGTCGTCTGCGGCGAGATCATGACCATGCCCGGCCTGCCACGCGTGCCGAGCTCAGAGAAGATTTTCTTGAATGAGCTGGGGCAGATTGAGGGATTGTTCTAAGTTTGACTTCTCTTCTCCCCGCATCTTGCGGGGAGAAGGTGGCCCGCAGGGCCGGATGAGGGGCAGCGCGATGGCCTGATGACTAGCTATGCCCGCTCACCAGATTTTCTTCCATCTTTTGAAGGCGGCGATGTCTGACGCTTTCAATGCGAACCAGTCTCCCTTTATTGGCAACTTCAATGCCTCAAAACGCCTATGCCAATACCGCTCCACCCCCATTGGGTCGTCCGTCAATATCGTATGCACATACTCAACTTGGGTTGGAGTTTCCATTTGAACTTGGCGATAGCGTCCAACAATGGAATTCGTCTGCCCTATTCTGAACTTGTCGCCGATTTTCTGCATATAAACGTGCCCTTTGGCGGACCCGCTTTCAACCTCCGCGATGGTCGCGTTCTTGTTCGGCTTTCCTGCAAGATATTCTCGAGCGTAGCCAAAGAGTTCATGGTTATTATCAAGCTCTGCGTATTTCATAATTGCTTCAGCGAGTTCTGACATGCTCCAGCGGTTTTTAAATGGACCAGAGCTTGGAAAATTGGCGTTGTTAAACCCTTCAAATTTTATCTCTGTATACGACGGAAAATGCCCTAGTTTCTTAGCAAGTTCGGACGCTTTCGAAAGCAAGAATTCATCTGAAAACGCCGCCGTCCATTCAAGCGATTCAAAACCAGCCTCGGCCAAGGCATCTGTCCAGTTCAGCCAAATCTTTCCGCGCCAGAGATGATGTTTAATGCCGGTATCGGTCGCGAATTTTTTCTGTCCAGGGGGCACTCCCCCAGTGTCATTTGCCAACTTGCGAATGAGGGCGATAATCTCATTCTTCGTAACTAACTGGTTGGACATTGCTCAGAGCTCCTTCGGCCAGCGCTGCGATGTGTGGAAGATTGTTATCACGTCCACCGAAGTTTCTGTGACACGGTAGGCGATAATGTAGGGCATGTCCGGCAAGGGGAGTTCGCGCGTTCCGTTGATGCGTCCAACGCGACCCATAGCCGGGTAATCGACTAAGTATTGAGTAATAGAATAAAGCCGCCCGCTCGCCTTTGCCGCCACTTGCGGGATGTCTTGCGCGATATAGTCAAAGATGGATTCTAAACGGCGCGAGGCACGCCTTGTCCATTTCAGCTTGCGGCTCATTTGATGGCGGTGGGTGTGGCGTATTTTGCAAAGACGGCGGCGACATCTGAATCGCTTGCGAACTCGCCTGCTGCGGCTTCGCTAAGCCCAGATTCAACTTCGTTGAGTTGCCACTCTTGGCGGGCGATGAAATCTTCAATGGCCTGCGCGGCGACATAGGCGCGTGAGCGATCCAGCTTTTCAGCCAGCATGTCCAGCTTTGCAGTGGTCTCGTCTTGCAGGCGGACGGTGAAGGCGTTCATGCATGTGGACTTTCCGGTTCTTGATGAACTGAAGTGGTTTATTGTGAATGATACCTCGTACCAACGCCATGTCAATGTCGATGATATGCAATCACATTCCGATGATTTACACTAATATGCAACTAAAAGTAAAAATATACACGCAAGCATATTTACAAATACACGTCATAGTTTATATATCGAATCAAGGCACAACCAAGTGCTTCGAAAATCACCGCGTGGTAGGTTTCCCCTGCTTTATCCTTCCGCGCGGTGCTGCCTGGCCAGGCAAACTTTGGGGGTCCGGACACTCCGCCCAGTATTCCGGACCTCCAAATTGTTTTGTAGATATGCAGCCGGATTAAAACTGTGTGGTCAGTTCTGTCAGCCATGCGGGCGAGGCGTCTATAAGTGCGGCCTCGATGCGATGGTCATAGCCGGTGACAATCGACAGGCCGATGAGCAACAGCATGA
>JAYTVD010000004.1:0-9166 GCA_043744175.1 Phyllobacteriaceae bacterium | reverse complement strand
CAAGCAGAGGCGCATCCGGCCCGGCTCGCGATTTGCATGACCGCCCGTCAAACGGCGGAAGGCTTTTCACGAGTGACTGGGCCAGCGCAAGAACACCGAGACGGGTGTGTGGCACTTGCCATACATTTAAAATTTGAGAAGGCAGGACCACACACCCGGCTTCCCCAAAGATTTTACAATAGCCAGACCGGCAACGGGGCGTGGCAACGGGAGAGGTTTGCTCTTTGAAACTGACCGGACGAATATTCGCGCAACAAGCTAACCAGAAGAAGCAGCACTCAGCGCAAGGCTAGCGACTCCCAAAAGTCCGGCATTGTCACCAAGAGCCGCAGGCACAACTTGGATGGATTTGAACGGCGGCATCGCCAAACTTCGAATGGTCGCATGTATCTCGTCGCCAAGCAGATCAAATGCCTGCGAAACACCGCCGCCCATGACAATACGATCCGGACTGAACAAGTGTGCCAAGCCGGTAAACCCGGTTCCCAAATAACGCGCTTCTTGGCGTAGTAATTCGACGCATTCGCCGTCACCGCCGCGCGCCCCTTCGACCACGTGATGCGAGTCGATGTGCCCGTTCGCGGCAACACTGCCGAGATAGCCATGCGGATTAGCTGTGGCACTGGAACGCGCACGTTTTGCCAAAGCGGGGCCAGCCGCAAATGCCTCAAAACACCCAGCCGCCCCGCAATTGCACACCGGTCCCAATGGGTCCATTTGGAAGTGCCCAATATGCCCCGCCATGCCCTTGCGGCCATGCAGCAGGCGCCCATCCACCACAACGCCGCCGCCTATGCCCGTGCTCACGGTGGCATAAACAATGTTGGCAAAGCCCTTGCCCGCGCCATGTTGCCACTCGCCGAAAGCGGCCGAAATGCCATCGTTCTCGACAACGCACGGCAAGTCGAACAACGCAGATACGCGATCCCGCAGCGGGAATTCATCCCAGCCGGGGAGCGTCGGGATATGCTCGATTTTGCCGGCAATCGTATCAATCGGCCCCGGTGAAGCAACGCCAATTGCGGCAACTTTTCCCAGCTCGTCTCGCGTTGCTACCACACCCGCCAAAGTGCGAAATTGCTGCATCACGCTTTCCGGACCGCCAGCAACATCCGTGCGCAGCGCTGCCCGCTTCAGGATTTCCCCATCCCAAACCAATGCGGCCCGCACTTGCGTGCCGCCGAGATCAAACCCGAGCGTCAGGTCTCCCGCCATTTCAGGCGTCCGTTGGTTGGGCGTGTACCCATGCCATACGGGCATCCAAATCCGGCGCGTTGAAAGCCAGTGAACCCATAACAATTGTCTCCGCGCCAGCACGCCGAAGATTAGGAACCGTATGCTCGCGAATGCCGCCATCAGCAGCCAGAACAATGCGATGCTCCATCTTGGCCGCCGCAATCATCGCCTGCGCTTGCGTGAGGCGTGGGCAGGCGGTCTCATCCAAGCCCTGACCCTTAACGCCGATACGTGTGCCAAGCAGCGTCAACATCGAGATGCGGTCAAGATAGCGCGCGGCGTCGGCAACTGCCGTGTGAAGCTGCAAAACAACGCCAGACTTGATGCCGAGTTCAGCAATTAAAGCCAGCGCCTCCTTTGCATTGGCATTCTCACCGTGAATACTGATGAGATCGGCTCCTGCCTCCGCAAACTGCCGGATTTGCTCAAGCAGGATTTTGTCATCGACCATCAGGTGCACATGAAAGGGCTTATCAGAGAGCTTACGGCAGGCGGCCACAAGATCAGGAAAATACAGCAACGCTGGCGAGAAAGCTCCATCGGCAACGTCGATGTGATAAATATCAACATGGCTTTCCACTCGCGCCATATCATCCGCAACGCGCACCAAGTCCGCCGACCACAGTGAATATTCGGCCATAAGCCGGTGGGCGGGCAGGGCGGCAAGCCAGTTTGCGGCGGGTTTCATATCAAAGTCCTTTCAAAAATGAGGCAAGCGCGGCGCGAAAGTCATCGCGATAGCGAGCGGGATCGGTGGCCTTGGGCGTGATTTCAACAAATTGCGCCTGGGGTATCAAGCTGGCAAGTTCCCTGGCAAGGGAAAGCGGGTGAACATAATCCTTGCCATGCCCAATCACGAGGGCCGGAATCTTGAGAGCGCGCAAATCGGCCTTGCCGATGCCGGGCCCATCAGCGGAAATTCTGGTCAATAGTTCAGCGGTAGTCGCAATCGGTTCACGCGAATAAAATCCCCGCAGTGACGCCAAATTGTCTGGTGCTTCCTGTGCCAACTGCGCGATCAAAGGCATGGCTTCAAAGCGAGCACGGGCTTCACTCGGGGCGTGGTTGCTGAGCAATTCGCCCACCAGCGCATTGGGAGCCATGTTTGCTGGCGCTTCATTTGTGAGCCACGCTGGGCGGGCCAGCACAAGCGCGCCAACAAGGTCCGGCCTCGTGACTGCCAGTCGCAGCGCAATACACGCGCCCATTGAAATACCGCCAACCACTGGACGGTCAAGTTTCTGCGCTTCGATCATTGTTGCAATATCTCTGGCAAAAGTAGCAATGGAAAGCTGTCCGAGAGGCCCGACTTCCGACTGTCCGTGGCCACGGCATTCAAGCGTCAGGCAGCGGTAGGCGACTTCATCAGGAAACACCTGATGCGGCTGAGCAGCATCGCCGCAAAGACCGTGCTGAAATACCATAGGCTTACCAGCGCCGCTCTCATGCAGGGCAAGGCGCAACCCGTCGCTGGTGAGAAACTCTGTCGCCATCAGCCAGCCGCCTGCCGCGCAATCACCTGCGCCAAAAACGCCGCAACGCCGTCCGCTTCTTGTGCCGCTAAGCCATGCGTCACCAAACTACCGTCAAATCCATTGCGGTCGAGACAGCCAACAAAATGGTCAAAGTCAATCACGCCTTTGCCTGCTGTCGCAATACTGCCATCCGCGTTGCGGTCCTTGGCATGCGCCATATTGATCCTGTCAGCGAGCAAATCCACGGCACCAGCAATAATGTGGCGACTGGTTTCGGGTGTTGCAATTTCAAAAAGATTGGCGGGGTCCAGAACAATGCCTATGCGCGGGGTGCCCAGTGCGTCAATCAATGTGCGGGCCTTGGCCGCGCCGTCCACGATATTGGCGAGCTCTGGTTCTACGCCAATGAAAATATCGTGCGTCTCGGCGATCTCAATGAGCGTTTCAAATTCGCCAAGCATATCGCGCCACGCATCAGGCGATTGATTATCAGGATGATGGCTCCACTGGTCTTGCGCATTGCAGCTGCCGGAACAGACCGTCAGCAAGCGCGATCCCATTGATGCCGCGCGTTCCGCAATTGCGAGAAAACTGCGCCGCCCCGCTTCACGCTTAGAAAGATCGGGATGGATCATATTATAGGTGGCCGAAATGGCCGCAATTTCCACGCCTGTCACCGCGCTCGCAGCACGAACGGCCCCCGCGACTTCGGCGGTAATCATTTCGGGAAGCGCGCCAATACCGGAGCAGGCCATATTATATTGCACCGAATTATAGCCACTGATCGCCGCCGCTCTCAACACTTCTAAAGGTGTCGAACCGGCAAACGTCTTGGCAAAAATTCCGGGCTTTATCATACGGCGCCCTCAACATCCGAGAGACGCACCGGCTTGCCGGATTTGATCGATTGCGCAATGGCGACCATCCCGCGCACGGAGGCGATACCGTCGTCAATATTCGCACCAGTCATAGGGGCACCCTTTAAAATCACGTCCGAAAAAGCCTCTAACTGGCGGCGGTAGAAATGCCCGTCCGCGCCCAGTATTCGTGATGTTTCGCCCGTGGACTCGTGGAAAATATCCACCTCGCTGGTCTTAAACAACCAAGGGTTATAGGTCTTGCCAAGTATAGAGCCATGCTCGCCATAGATTTGAAATCCCTCGTGCCAGTCCATGCGCACGGCCACGGTTAGATCCAAATGGCCGAATACGCCGTTGGCAAATGCGACATCGACAAACCAGCAATAAGCACCAAAGCGCTTGGCAAGCTTGGCTTCAACCTCAATAATTTCACCAGCAAAATAGCGCGCCGTATCAAGCAAATGGCTGCCGTGTGCGAGCATAAAATAGCGCTCAAGATCAGCCTTTGGATTTCCGGCAGGTTTCTTAGCCGAAGCGCTCTTCACCATAAGCGGCTGCACAGCATCGGTGACGGCGTAGCGATAGGTTGAATCACAATACCACGCCTTCAGCGCCAGCATCACGCCCATCTCTTCGTCAATAAATGTCTTCGCGCTTTGCAGCCCTGCATCAAAGCGCTTCATATTGCCGACTTGTAAGAGCTTACCGCTTTCGTTGACAACATGCTTTAACTCTTCCACTTCTTCCACGGATACACCAAGCGGCTTTTCACAAAGCACATGCTTGCCCGCCTTCAAAGCCGCGATTGATGCCTGCACATGAAACGCATCTGAAGTTGCGATGATAACTGCATCAAGCTCAGGGTCAGCCAGCATCTCGTCATAATTGGCGAAGGATTTACGCGGCGCATGAGTCACGGCCATGCGGCTGCGCAAATCATCCGCAACATCGCAAATCGCGTGGAGTTCTGCGTTCTTCGCCTTATTGGCACTTTCAAAATGCGCGGCTTGTGAAATGGGCCCGCAACCAAGAATCCCAACATTCAGTTTTCGCAAATTTTCGCTCATACCAACGCCTTTACCAAAATTTGAAGCCCGTATTGCAGCCTCAATAGCATTTGTACCGGCATTTTCAAATAATATATTGCTTAATGTAACAAATAAGATTTACTTGTATGATGATCGGAATGTGAGGTGATAATAACTTATTTCCTCATGCAATAAATACCGTTATGACAAGCGAACCCGCAATCGCATAGCAGTGGCAAACGAGAGATGGATGGCCGATCAGACCCTAGCAAAATTCGTCAATGAACGCAGCATTTTAACGCTGTTGCGCACGCATGGCGAGGCGTCCCGCGCCGCCGTTTCCCGTTCCCTTGGGCTCACGCCAGCCACAATCAGCCGTCTTACTGGCGATATGTTGAAACGCGGATTGTTACGAGAAGTGGCGCAACTATCGGAACCGACAGGCGGCCGTGAACGCGGACGCCCCGGTGTCGCCTTGGCTGTCGATCCAACGGGGGGATATTTTCTCGGCGTCGAAATAGGGGTCACGAGTATGCGCTGCGTGTTGCTCGATCTTTGCACAGACGTCGTTGAAACCATCGAGCAGCCGCTCAAGCATCACATTTTGCCCGAGGAGGCGGCAATCGCCATTGCAAAAGTCGTCACTACCTTACGCAAAGACCAGCGCTACCGCGGCAAGATTCAATGGGGTGGTGTCACCGTGCCGGGCTTGGTGCGCACGGATGGCTATGTCGTTAATTTGCCTATCTTGGGCTGGACGCAGACAAACTTTCAAGACCATCTGTCTGCCGTCACAGATGTGCCTTTTAGTATCGAAAATAACGCAAATGCCGCCGCCTTTGGCGCCGTTTACACACAAACGGATGTGCAGGTGAACTGCACAATATTTCTTAAACTGGGCATAGGTTGCGGCGGCGCAGCAATTGTGAACGGCCGGTTGCTGCGTGGCGCGGATGGCACGGGCATGGAACTTGGCCATCTCAACGTGGGTGCGCAAAGCGTAGTTTGTAGCTGCGGACAAAAGGGTTGTTTGGAGACCTGGGTTAACCTTGCTGCTTTGGCGCGCAGCTATCGCAAATGCGATCCGGCAAGTGATGATAATTTAGACGCGCTCCCCGCCGAAGTTGCAGATGCCTTTGATCGTAGAGATGTTGCCGCCAAGCGAGCTCTTTTGCAATTCACCGGACATCTCGCCACCGGACTGGTTTCGCTGGTCAACATCTTTAATCCATCGCAAATTATTCTGAGCGGCGCATTGCGGCCTGTGCTCGAACGTTGCCTTTCAGCACTGCGTGATGAGGTTGCGAAGCGCATAATTCCAGGAACCCGCATCCCCGATATTCAGGTGAGTCATTTAGGTGAATTCGAATGTGCCATCGGCGCTGCCTGCATCTCGCATCACAAGGCTTTTGATATTTCAAACGTCGATATTGGCGCTCCCGTTGACGGGCACATAAGTGTGCTTTGATACGCCGCACGAAATGGTGAACGTATGTTTTTTTGGCCCACGATGTGAGCTTTCTTGCTAAAGGTAATTAAATATTTCTGAAACCTAATCCCGCCTTTCAAACTCCTGTCCGAGGAACATCATGCTGCCACCATCCATGCAACAAATGATCGAGCGCGTATCCGATACCCTTGGCGAATTCCCCCGCTTGCCCAAATTCTTTGCCGATACATTTAGCAACACCTACACCACAACACTTCGCACACTCGAAGACGGCAGCGTCTTTGTCATCACGGGGGATATCCCTGCTATGTGGCTGCGGGATTCCGCGGCGCAAGTGCGGCCATACTTACATCTGGCAAAAACTGATGGGCAGTTTGCAAACCTCATCGCGGGCGTTGTGAAGCGGCAAATGAAATATGTGGCGCTCGATCCCTATGCCAACGCCTTTAACGAAACGGCAAACGGGCATTGTCACAACAAAGACAAAACTGACATGAGCGACTGGATTTGGGAGCGCAAATATGAGCTCGATTCACTCTGCGCCCCGCTGATGCTGGCCCACGAACTTTGGCAGGTGACGGGGCGTGATGATCATTTTGACGCGCAGTTCGTGCGCGCCGCGCGACTAATCGTTGAGACCATAAAACACGAGCAGAATCACGAAAAATCCCTCTACAGTTTTCAGCGGTTTAATTGCATCGACAGCGATACGCTTGCCAAAGGAGGTCGGGGCAACCCTGTTGCCTACACCGGCATGAGCTGGTCTGGATTTAGGCCAAGCGATGACGCCTGCAAATACAACTTTCTCATTCCCTCAAACATGTATGCCGTGGTCGCGTTAGAAAGCCTCGCTGCCATGCCCTTCAATGACACCGAATTGAAATTACAGGCCAAGCAATTGGCAGCCGAAATACGCGCAGGCATCGAGACACACGCCAAGGTGAGCCACCCGCGTTTCGGCGAAATCTACGCCTACGAGATAGATGGCCTCGGCAATCACCATCTTATGGACGACGCCAATGTGCCTAGCCTTTTAGCAATGCCCTATCTCGGCTATTGCACCCGTGATGACGCCACCTACCAAGCCACGCGCGCCTTCGTCCTCAGCGAAGAAAACCCATATTATTTCAAAGGCAAAGCAGCATCCGGCATAGGCAGTCCGCACACGCCACATAACTATATTTGGCCGATTTCACTATGCATGCAGGGCCTGACATCAAACTCCAGGCAAGAGCAACTCGCGCTGCTGGAGACACTAATGAACACCGATGCCGGTACAGGCCTCATGCATGAAGGATTTCACAAGGACGACCCGACGCAATTCACCAGACCCTGGTTTGCGTGGGCGAACTCGTTATTTGCGGAGTTTGTGATTAGGTTGGCAGGAAGATAGTGCGGGAAATTCAAGTCGTGCAAAATTGGCTGTGCGGGGTTACTACTGCGAACCGGTCTCTAGTGTTTCGACGCCGGAAACAGGGAATTAACAGTGAATTGGACTCAATTGTCTTGCCTGATTTCTCCCCTCTGCGCAAAAAGTTACGCAATTACATTGGGTTGCGCAAATATCTCCAAATTCAATAACAGGGAATTGCTTCTCGGCTTACAGGGAATGCGATCAATCATTGCAGGCAATTGCGTGGATTAACCGAAAATTTGCTCTCAATCACACAGCGCGATCAATGATCGTGCTCTAAATTTCGTCGTCGGGACTGTCCGCGACAAGCAGGGTTATTGCGTAGCCATCCTTTTGATGTAACGTCTGGATCGATATTTCGCTTGTCCCATTTCCCTTGATCCAGTCCGTTGGGTCAGAACTTTCAAGCTCTGAGAGTCCAGTCTTCATTCGAGGTCGAGGTAGCATCGGCATAGGATCGTCTTTTCTCAAGGTAAGCTGGCCAAACTCAGGGCCAGTTACGCCATAGCGAAACTGGCCGCTTTTCGAGAAAATGACGGCGAGGGGCGAAAGATGCTTTTCTACAAAGCGGCGAGCTGCCGCCTCGCTGCTGCATTTCACATCGGAGGCGAGGTCAACAACCTTTTACAAATCCGGCTCGGAATCGAGATAGCGGTCCAGCCTATATTCTGGAATTAGCAGTTCGACTGCGAAGCTATTGGCTTCCCGTTCCTGGACCTGATGGAGGTTCATCCCCGGTTTTGAGGATGTATATCCTGGACTTATGTCCTTTTTGCTGCAGACAAAACGCGCCCCCTCGGTTGGCTTGTGCCAAATGTTTAAGAAGTGGCCAAGCTCGTGGGCAATAGTGAATGAACATCTGGTTGGTCGTGATTGGCTGTTGGCAAGAATTTTTCCTGTGGTTCGCTCCGGCGTGGTAACAAGTGCACCTTCGAAGCCATCGAGCGGTTCCAGTCTGATCTCGACAATATCGAGAGCTGTCGCGATTTCTTCCACTGGTACACGACCATTCACGACGCCGAGTGCGCGCAATTGCTGATGTATGGCGAATGCCAATCTTTGCGGATTGGATCCGCCCGCTTCTTCCACAGCCATTCGATCCAGCGTGAGGCTCAATGCGGACATGCCCTAGGTGCTTCTCTTAGCTGGACAGAGAGGATTTGTTTTTTAGAAGCGACGTGAGCATGTCATCGAGTATTTTCCGCTCAAATTCACCTAAGGCCCCAGCCTGCCTAAACATGCGTTGAAGCTCAACGTCTGCATCGGTAGCGTTTACGTCCTCACCCATTAAAAAAGCGACTGAGACACCGAAATGATCGGCTAGACGCTCGACAAGGCGCATTGCAGGATTGTCCGCTTTGCCTTTCTCCATCTCCCAAACATGAGCTTTGGACACGCCGACTGCGTCGGCAACCTGTTGCAGTGACTGACCGGCTTTCAAGCGCAAGTCCGTGATGCGTCTCCCGAGCGCCATAATTTTCTCCTGACAGGCCATTGAGGCGTGTCGATATCCTGTTTTCTTGATCTGACGATCTTATACCAGCAGTATTGCATTTCAAGTTGTTTTCTGTATCTTACGAATTCGGAAGGCGTGAAAGGAATCAGCCATGGCGGACCTGCAGATCGAATATCGTCAGATTGACAGCCTCAAACCTTGGGCAAAAAACGCACGGACACACTCGCGTAAGCAATTGCGCCAGATT
>JAYTVD010000003.1:0-35758 GCA_043744175.1 Phyllobacteriaceae bacterium | reverse complement strand
TCAGCAGATTTATCAGAAGTTGCTTCGACCGGCGATTTTGCAACTTCCTCTGCAAGTGCGGTTGGCGCCTGTGATGCCATTACATCGGCAGCAACTGGAGCCTCAGTTTGGGCTGGAGCGACGTCTGCCGTCACTGGAACCTCTGACTTGGTGTTATCAACAGGAGCCGCTTCCCGCACGGTTGCTGCAGAATCGGGTGCAGCCACATCGTCTGTCGCAGACATTTTTTGCGGTGCGGCAGTCTCATCTTGCGGTGCCGGTTCAACAATTGCACTCTCAACAGCAACGGGCTCGTCGCTAGGCAGGAAGGCGTTTCTCATCTGGAATGCTGTGAGCGCAACCATTGCCGCGAGCGCCACCATCAAGATTGGCTTGCGTTGCTTTTGGAACAACTCCACAAGCCCGCCTTTACCCGTCGCATTCGCGGATTCGGATTTTTTCTTCAATATATCAGAGTCAGCAGCCGCAGCCTGGGCCGCCCGCCGCGCAGCGGCGAGAAAATCTGATTTCGAGGTGTCATCACTGCCGTCGGTCTTGCTACGGCGCTCATCACGCACACGCTTCATAATTGTGTTGAGATCAGGTGTTGTTGCGCCCGGCTCAATGGGATTATTTGCGCCAGCCATTGCCGCACCAGCTGCCACGATCGCGCCGCCTACAGTTGCGGCCAAAGGCATATCATCAAGAACGGGCTCAGATTTTGGCGCGGTCATGCCCACAAGGGTCACATCAGATGGCTTTTCTTGACGGCGGAACGCCTTGGTCAGGCCAGAGAACAGACCACCCTTTTCTAGAGCACGCGTGCCTTCGCGAACTTCAATTCCAACTTCTGCAGCAGCACTCGCAGCCGCAGCAGCGGCTTCGGCTGGGCTGCGCAGTGGTTGCTGTCCACGCATGCCGTCCGAATAATCCTCGTCGTAGCGCTCCTCAGTCATATCCGCAGCATCGAAGGACGGTGCGGTAAAGCCAAGATCAAGCTTGGCTTCTGGCATCAGTACTGTAGGTTTCGGCTCAACATATGCTGGAAATTCCTGACGAACTGGCACTTTTGCGGTTTCGACCGTGTTCAGTCGGTCAACTATTTTCAATAGCGTATCGTGAATGGCTTCAAAGGTCTTGGTGTTCCGCTCGTCAGATTTGCGGGCCAAAATATCAAGAGAGCGCAAATCGCTAGCCAATTGTACGGCGGTTTCATTTTCCATAGAACCAGCAGGCGCAAGCTGCGCAGAGCGCAACACATCCTCAGCTGCCGCACGGGCTGCATCCAGCATCGCATCATGATTTATCAGCAGCGACTTTTCGATGGCGGCAAGGCGGGGCGTCAGTTCACTGAAATTCAGCGACGGGGCTTGCGGCTGTGACAGTTGCTTTGAAAGGCTGTGAACTTGCGCCTCCAACCGCGCAATCGCAGCCGGATCTTGGCCGGTAAGGTGTGAACCTGTTTCATTCAAACGCTTTGTTAGTTCATCGAAGCGCCGTTCAATATTTGATGCAAATACAGGATCAACGCTTTGATCAGCCTGTTTGGCCATCAACTGGCGCGACAAATCGGAAAAGCGCTGCTCGACAGCGGTTAGTATTTGTTCCGGGTAATCATTTGGCGCTTGATCGACGCTGTTAATGCGGGATGAAAGCTCTTCGAGGCGTGATTCAAGTTCAGCAAGAATAGCATTATTTTCGCGGCCAGCTTCTTTGTTGCTTTGTTCAAGGCGCGCAGCAATTTCAAACAGGCGATCTTCAAGTCCGCTGGCAATAGTGTTCGGATCAACCTTGTCATTGTCAATATTCGTCAGCTTGGAGGCAATAATCTCCATCTGCGACGCCATACGCACCATTTGCTCCATGGGAGCACCGGACTTGCTGGCGAGCAAATCCACCTGATCGGCAAGTACGCTTATACGCTCATGAACGCTCTGATCGGGTTTCATGTTCAAAAGATCGTCAATACGCGCATTCAAATTGCCAAGACGCGATTCGATGCGGTCAAAGGAGGCGTTGTCTTGACCCACTGGCTGCACGGAAACGGATGACGCGACGATCGCGCGGGAAATTTCGTCCAGCCGGTCTTCAATTTGTATGAGTTGGCTGCCGTTAAATTCCGGGCTGCGGCGCGACATCTGATCGATTGCCGAGGCCAAAATGCGGATTTTTTCTTCAAGCGACGTCAAAGAGAATGACTGCGGCAAGCTGCTGATAGAGCCTTGCAGGTCTTCGATACGTGATAACAAGGCGCCAATTGCTGGGTCTTCCGCAAAGTTTGCCACTGGGCGCTTTGCATATTGATCCCAACGGCTTTCGACCGAGCGCAGCGTATCTTCGCGCGCCAAGTTACCGATGCCGCTCTTGATAGCTTCAATTTCGTTGCGAAGCGCCACGCTCCAATCATCATTGCTGGTTTGTGGCAAATGGCGGATTTCGCTGCGAAGCTGGTTAATTTCATTCATTATGGCGTTCATGGAGCCGGTGCTGGCTTCTTCCTGCCGCACCCGTTCAACTTGGCGTGTCAAGCGACCAATGTCGGAGGGAGCATCATAATGGTCCGCCATGGGACGGCGGGCTTCCTGCTGACGTGCCGGGCTTGCAACATCGTTGGAAAGTTTACGCATACGTTCTGAAATTTCATCGGCATATCTGCTCGTCGGCGCAGCCGCACGTGCATTCATACGCTGAAGCCGTTCTTCTATTCCGCCAATCGTAGCCTCTAAATCTTGTAAAGATGAGGATTGAGATGCGGTGCCTAGGCGACGATTGCGCCCTGCATTGAGAGAATCATAGATGCTGTTTCGCGTATTCATGTTCGACGCCCAGTCGTTTTTTGCTTCTCACTCAAGCGGTAATCCTGAAAAAAGACGGGGCACAATTTCAGCCGAACCGGCTAACCAATTGTAATGTTTGCATTAAAGTGAAAGCAAACAGAACCGCGCATTCAATCAGGCAGTTCGTGAACGACGCAAAACTTTACAGACACGGGATACCGTTGCCCTACATTTCGCGGAACGTGGTAAATAACCCGTTAACTCTTGCGTCTTGATCTGAACAATTCTGAGAAACCTGCAACAATTAGTGATGGCTAGCCGATTGCGCAACGTCAGGCATTGCTATATTACCTTTACGTAAGAAAGAGGTTAGCTGGGGCGACTGCAAGTTCGCGCTGGCCGTTTCCTTGGCGGTCAGAGAGGCAATTATCCCCCACCGCTTATCACTGTCACACATGAGGTATTTATAATGTCAATTATGAACGCGGCATTCGCCGTTGATGAAGTTGTGGGTGCGGCTGATGCTGATTCACAGCAAAATGATTTGATGCGCATCGGTGATGTGTCTGAGATGTTTGCGGTTTCCCTGCGCACACTGCGCTTTTATGAAGACAAAGGGCTGATTACGCCGCAGCGCAATGGCGTAACCCGCTTGTACAGCCGCAAGGATTTGGGCCGTATCAAGCTCATTCTTCTGGGTCGTAAGGTTGGTTTTTCACTACGCGAAGTGAAGCAACTTATTGACCTTTATGAGCCGGGCGGCGCTAATGTATCGCAAATGAAGGCAACATTCGAAAAGGGCAAACGTCAGCTTGAGAAAATGAAGCAACAACGCCTTGCAATTGATGAAGCCATCGAAGAGCTGAACAATGGCATGAACCAAATTTCTGAGCGCCTAAAAGCGCCAAAAATGGTTGCTTAATATTTGTATGCGCTCACCGCCGCCTGTTTGGCAGGGCGCATACCAAAAATCTTCACTTTGCGCCTCGAAAACGCAAGAAAAATATTGACGTTTACGCAAACGTCAATATTTTGGTATTAAGAGTTCAGAGTTGGCCTTCAGGCCGGTTCATTCGTGGAGGAGATTTCTATGCCGAGCTACCGCGCGCCCGTTGAAGACACGCTGTTTATTCTCAATGATGTCCTTGGTTATCAGAAGTATAATAATTTGCCCGGGTTTGCTGATGCCACGCCCGATGTGTTGGAAGCGATTTTGGCAGAAGGCGCGAAGCTCGCAGAAAACGTCATCCAACCGACAAACCGCGATGGCGACACAATAGGCTGCGTGCGGAACGCTGATGCTACAGTCACCACGCCACACAGCTTCAAAGACGCCTACAAGCAATATCGTGATGGTGGTTGGCTTGGGTTGGCTGCGGACCATGAATATGGCGGGCAGGGCCTGCCTTATATCGTGCATTCGGCGGTGGGCGAATATTTCACTGCTGCCAACATGGCCTTCACCATGTATCCCGGTCTCACCCAAGGCGCGATGGCTGCAATTCATGCGCATGGTTCTTCTGAGCAGAAGTCCACCTATCTTCCCAATATGACTGACGGCCTCTGGACCGGCACGATGAACCTCACCGAGCCGCACTGCGGCACGGATTTGGGCCTGCTGCGGACCAAGGCTGTGCCGCAGGGCGACGGCACCTACAAAATTTCCGGCCAGAAGATTTTTATCTCCGCTGGCGAGCATGATTTGTCGGAAAACATCATCCATCTGGTTCTCGCCCGCATTGAAGGCGGACCAGAAGGCGTGAAGGGCATTTCACTGTTCATCGTGCCTAAGTTCAATTTGGATGGCTCGCGCAACACAGTGAGCTGCGGCTCCATTGAAGAAAAAATGGGCATCCACGGCAATTCTACCTGCGTCATGAACTATGACGAGGCCGTGGGCACGCTTCTCGGCGAAGAGCATAAAGGCCTTCGCGCCATGTTCACCATGATGAACGAAGCGCGTCTCGGCGTTGGTCTGCAAGGCTTGGCTGTCTCCGAAGTGGCATACCAAAACGCAGCTATCTACGCCAAAGACCGTATTCAAGGCCGTGCGCTGACTGGCCCAAAGGCGTTGGACAAGAAGGCTGATCCAATCATCGTGCACCCGGACGTGCGCCGCACGCTGATGACAATCCGCTCGTTTAACGAGGCTGGCCGCGCATTTATTCTCTGGTCAGCGCTAAAGTCCGACATCGCCCATCGCTCGCAAGATGAACAAGAGCGCACGGTCGCTGATGATGTGCTGGGTCTTTTAACGCCAATCATCAAGGGCGTACTGACCGACAAGGGCTTCGATCATGCCGTTATGGCTCAACAAATGTTCGGCGGGCACGGTTATATCGAAGAATGGGGCATGAGTCAGTTTGTGCGCGATGCCCGCATCACCATGATTTATGAGGGCGCAAACGGTGTGCAGGCGCTGGACCTTGTGGGCCGCAAACTTGGCCTTAATGGTGGCCGCGCATTGATGGCCTATTTCAAAGAAGTCGGTGATTTCTGCGAAGCAAACCGCGCCAATGAAGCCATGGCTCCGCTTACGAAAGCCTTGAAAAAAGGCCTCAATGATCTGCAAGCCGCATCCATGTGGTTTATGCAAAATGCGATGGCGAAGCCTGATAATGCCGGGGCTGGTTCAACGGATTATATGCATCTGTTCGGCCTAGTGGCTCTCGGCCACATGTGGGGCATGATGGCAAAGACGGCGCATGATAAGATTGCCGAAAATGGCACATCTGACTTCATGAACACCAAGCTGGTTCTAGCCCGCTTCTTTATGGAGCGCATGATGCCGGAAACGACATTGCGCCTCACCCGCATCCAGGCTGGTGGTGATTCGATGATGGAATTGCCGGCGGAAGCCTTCTGATTAACTTGACTGCCGGAAATTTCGGCAGAAACTACCAACATATTTAAATTTAAGTCTCGCTTGAGAGGACCATAAAATGGCTGACGCCTTCATTTACGATCATGTGCGCACCCCGCGCGGCAAGGGCAAAAAAGACGGCAGCCTGCACGAAGTGCCAGCCGTGCGCCTCGGCGCAAAGGTGCTGGAAGCCTTGCGCGATCGCAATGGCTTGGACACTTCCAAAGTGGACGATATTTTGTTCGGCTGCGTGGATCCTGTAGGCGAAGCTGGCGCGGTTATCCCGCGCTCTTCCGCTTTTGAAGCAGGCTATGATTTCAAAGCGCCCGGCATGCAAATCTCGCGCTTCTGTGCTTCCGGTTTGGACGCCATAAATTTCGGCGCAGCCAAAATCGTGCAGGGCGCGGATGATATTGTTATAGCAGGCGGTGTGGAATCCATGTCCCGTGTGGGCATGGGCGCTGCGGGTGGGGCGTGGTATATGGACCCGTCAGTGGGCCTGCCATCTTACTTCATGCCGCAGGGTATTTCAGCGGATTTGATCGCCACGAAATATGGCTTCTCGCGCGATGACGTCGATGCTTACGCAGTTGAAAGCCAGAAGCGTTCTGCACATTCGTGGAAGAGAGGCTACTTCAAAAATTCAGTAATTCCGGTCAAAGACCAAAACGGCCTGTTGATCTTGAATCACGACGAACACATGCGCCCGACAACGGATATGCAGGCACTAGCCAGCCTCCAGCCCGCTTTTGTCATGCAGGGCGAAATGGGTGGTTTTGACGCGGTTGCCATTCAGGCGCACCCTGATGTTGAAGTGGTCAATCACGTCCATCACGCAGGCAATTCGTCCGGCATCGTCGATGGTGCCGCCGCCGTTCTGCTCGGCTCGAAAGCCGCCGGCACAATGTTCGGCATGAAGCCCCGTGCACGCATCCGCGCCTTCGCTAACATTGGCTCAGACCCAGCGCTAATGCTGACTGGTCCGGTCGATGTCACCGAAAAACTGCTAGCTCGCGCCAACATGAAGCTGTCGGATATTGACTTGTTCGAGCTCAACGAGGCCTTCGCCGCCGTGGTACTTCGCTATATGCAAGCCTTTGATATTCCACACGATAAGATCAACGTCTGCGGCGGCGCTATCGCCATGGGCCACCCGCTCGGCGCTACCGGCGCGATGATCCTCGGCACAGTTTTGGACGAGTTGGAACGCCGTGATTTGAATGTCGCGCTGGTAACGCTATGCATCGGTGCCGGCATGGGCACAGCCACAATTATCGAACGGGTTTGAGGATATTCACATGACCTACAATAACTTCAAATACGAAATCGATCTCGACGGCATCGCGCTTATCACGTGGGATATGCCGGGCAAAAGCATGAATGTTTTCACCGAAGAGGTGATGAACGAACTGGAAGCCTTGGTTGATGCTGTGAAGGCGGATGAGGCTGTAAAAGGCGTTGTCTTCACCTCGGGCAAAGAGTCATTTTCGGGCGGTGCTGATCTCACCATGATCAAAGCTATGTTCGAAATGTACAACACCGAAAAAGCCAAAGATCAGGAAAACGCCACCAAGCTTCTGTTCGAAACCGCAGGCCGCATGACATGGCTTTTCCGCAAAATTGAGACCTCCGGCAAGCCGTGGGTTTCGGCCATTAATGGCGTTTGCATGGGCGGCGCGTTTGAATTGTCGCTGGCTTGTCATGGCCGCGTTGTTTCGGATGATCCCAAGGTGAAACTGGCATTGCCGGAAGTCAAAGTCGGCATTTTCCCCGGTGCAGGCGGCACGCAGCGCGTACCACGGCTGACCAACCAGCAGGATGCTTTGCAAATGATGACGACCGGCTCCAGCCTGTCAGGATCTCGCGCTAAGGCCATGGGCTTGGTGCATGAGGTCGTGCCATTTGAAAACCTAATTACAGCCGCAAAAGCCATGATTAAGAATGGTTTGAAGGCTGTTCAGCCATGGGACGAAAAGGGCTTTAAGTTGCCCGGCGGCGCTGTCTATTCGGCGCAAGGCGCCAATCTTTGGCCAGCAGCAGGCGCAATTTTGCGCCGCGAAACGCAGGGCAATTATCCCGGTGCAACAGCCATTTTGAAGTGCGTTTACGAAGGTCTCTTAGTACCGTTCGATACCGCTCTCAAAATTGAACAGCGCTATTTCACCAATGTTTTGCAATCCACTGAAGCAGGCATGATGATCCGCTCCCTGTTCGTTTCCTTGCAAGAACTCAATAAAGGCGCACGCCGTCCGAAGGACGCGCCGCCGAGCAAAATCACCAAAATTGGCGTTGTTGGCGCTGGCTTTATGGGCGCAAGCATTGCCTATGTCACTGCAAAGGTTGGCATTTCTGTCGTGCTGATCGACCGCGATATGGATGCTGCCAACAAGGGCAAGAGCATCTCGGAAGACCTCATCACCAAGGATATGCAAAAAGGCAGGGCAACCACGAGCGACAAAGACGCGCTGCTATCGCTCATTCATCCAACAGCTGACTACGCCGATTTGGAAGACTGCCAGCTGGTTATTGAGGCGGTGTTTGAAGACCGCGATGTCAAACGTGTGGTGACAGAAAAAGCCGAGGCCGCGTTGAAATCGACCGCGATTTTCGCATCCAACACCTCCACTCTGCCGATCACAGGTCTGGCGAAAGTATCCGTCCGGCCTGAGAATTTCATAGGCATCCACTTCTTCTCGCCGGTCGATAAGATGATGCTTGTTGAAATCATTCTCGGCAAAGAAACTGGCGATAAGGCACTCACTCTGGCGCTGGATTATGTCCGCGCGATCAAGAAAACGCCCATTGTTGTCAACGATACGCGCGGCTTCTACGTCAACCGTTGTGTGCTTATGTATATGTCGGAAGCCTACAATATGCTCATTGAAGGCGTGCCGCCGATCATGATCGAAAATGCCGCCCGCATGGCAGGCATGCCGGTCGGTCCGCTCGCATTGAACGATGAGACAGCAATTGATTTGAGCCAGAAAATCTTGAAAGCTGCGGTTGCGGATATGGGCGAAAAAGCCATAAATCCCAAACACATAGAGCTTGTGAACAAGATGGTGGATGGCAATGATCGTCGTGGCCGCAAGAACGGCAAAGGCTTTTATGACTACCCTGCAAAGCCAGCCAAAAAACACATCTGGCCCGGTCTCAGAGACCTCTACCCGCAGCAGGATGCTGACAAAGTCAGCGTTGGCGAATTGAAGCAGCGCTTCCTGACTGTCATCGCATTGGAGGCAGCCCGCGTGATGGAAGAGGGCATTGTCACTGACCCGCGTGAGGCCGATGTTGGTTCTATCCTGGCCTTCGGTTTCGCGCCTTACACAGGCGGCACGCTGTCTTATATCGACGGCATAGGCGCGGCAAAGTTTGTGGAACAGGCCAAAGCCTTGCGGGCGAAATATGGCGATCAGTACAAGCCGAACAAGTTGTTGGAAGACATGGCCGCCAAGGGCGATAATTTCTACGTCCGCTTTAACCCCTATGCGAAAAATAAGGCTGCTTAAGCTTAAAACCCGGCAGAAATGCCGGGTTTTTGGATTTTTTCACAATTTCCCACACGGTTTATAAACCTCTAGATTGTATCTTGTCAGTCTAAACAAGTGGGAGACTAGATATGAATCAACAATTGCGACCAACCAATGCGTTCGTCGGCGCGTCTTGGGCTGTGCTAGTGATCGGCGTTTTGGCTTTTCTGGTGGGGCTTTGGAATTCCTCGATGCAGCTCAATGAACGCGGATATTACTTCACAGTGCTGCTTTTTGGACTTTTTTCGACCATTTCTCTGCAAAAAACTGTGCGCGACCGCATCGAAGGCCAATCCGTGACCGATATGTACTACGGCATGTGCTGGGTCGCGGTTGCGGCTTCGATCATTTTATTGGCCGTCGGACTTTTCAACGCGCAGCTTTTGCTGAGTGAAAAGGGCTTCTTTGCAATGGCGTTTTTAGTAAGTCTTTTCGCGGCAGTTGCCGTTCAAAAGAACGTACGCGACTTGGTAACGCTGGGACCAATTGCAGGTATGGAAGCTGACGCCGTAGAGTGATCGGCCTAACTAATTGAAATCATTGAAAAGCGCCGGTTATCCACCGGCGCTTTTTTTGTGGGCGTCGCTATATGGACAATCGAACATATACCGGATAGGAATAATTTCAGGTGCTGAATCATAACAGCATAATCCGATCAGGTGTCCGATGTTGAACCATGAATCTGTCTGGAAGGCGATTGACGCTTTGGCGCAGCGCTATGACATGTCCGCCTCTGGCCTTGCAAAGAAAGCGGGGCTTGATCCGACCTCTTTTAACAAGTCAAAACGCACCAGCGCTGATGGCCGCCCGCGCTGGCCGTCCACTGAATCGCTCGCCAAGATTATTGAGGCGACCGGCGCTTCTTTCAATGAATTCATGGGGTTAATCAGCCCTCTCAAGCCGCGCGCGCCGGAAACCAAGGCCTATAAAAACTTCTCCGCGCCGCTGCTTGGCTTTGCTGAAGCGGGCGCAGGCGGCTTTTTTGACGACGCCGGATTCCCAGTCGGCGAGGGCTGGGACAGGGTGGAAATGCCGGCTGGCGGCACTGAGGGCATCTTTGCTTTGAAGATATCCGGACAGTCCATGATGCCGCTTTACCGCGATGGGGATACGGTCGTGGTCTCGCAAAGCGCTACTGTTCGCAAGG
Organism: Phyllobacteriaceae bacterium; assembly: GCA_043744175.1. Classification (GTDB taxonomy): domain Bacteria; phylum Pseudomonadota; class Alphaproteobacteria; order Rhizobiales; family Rhizobiaceae; genus JANMEX01. The sequence continues at coordinate 25,462 of JAYTVD010000003.1, read as the reverse complement.
GCGATAGGGTCGTTGTTCGCACCAAAAACGGCGAGGTTATGGCCAAGGTTTTGAAGCGAAAATCCGCCGAAGTCATTGAATTAAAATCATTAAATCCTGAACATGAAGATCGCCAGTTTAGCCCTGCCGAAGTGGAATGGATGGCACGGATTATATGGGCCAGCCAATAAGAATAGTCGTTCCGCGCTATCTGCTGTGGATGGTTTTACTGGCGTTGCTGGCTTGCCTTTTGGCGGTGCTCGCCACCGCAAAAAATATGTCCAATAGTGTGAAAATGGCTGTCGTTTATACTGAGCAAGCCCTGCCGCAAAATGCCAAACCTTTGCTTACTGATGAAGAAAATCAGGCCACAAAAATCCTTGATACTGCTAAAAATACCGTTGAATTACAAAGGGTTGAGCCTCGTGCTCCCTTGAGTCAAATCGCCGCTCCGGCTCTGCCCGCGCCGCCAAAATCGGTGGAGGATTTGCCAAAAAAATGGCGCCAAGTGGGCAATGGAATAGCCAGTGCTGCGGGCATTATCGAGGCGGGAACGGTGTCTATTACACTGGCTGGATTGGACACTTTGACGGTTGATGAGACCTGCACCGCGCCTTCCGGCGAGGTGTGGCCATGTGGGATGGTGGCGCGTACCGCATTTCGCAGCTATTTGCGCTCCAGAACCCTAAATTGTGAGTTGCCGGAAGGACTTATCGACACAGCCATCGCCGCCGAATGCCTGTTGGCGGGCGAAGATCCGGCGAAATGGCTGGTACAAAATGGCTGGGCGTGGGCAAATAAAGATGGGCTGTATGGCGGCGACGGCGAACTTGCGAGGCAGCAAAGCAAAGGTATTTACGGCCCGCCGCCGCGCTAAAATAACTGTCCAGAAACCGCTCGGAAACCGCCCAGACTGAGTGCGCCACACGCCCGGAAACAGTACGCCGCACGCGCGGAAGCCGCACGGAGACGGTGCGGAATGCGTGCGGAGCCTCCGCGTCGTGCATTTTAGCTATCCAATATATAATGATATCTGCTTATTGCTCCGTAAGCACCAGTTGCGCAGCACCATCTCCGCTGCGTAGCTCCAGCGTTTTGCCAGTGCGGGTGTAGCGCGTCGAATTATTGAGCGCTTGAATCATAGCATCTTGGGCAGGTGCTGCGGGGACGTTTTCTTTACAGCTTGGCACTTGGCTTTTCATCTTGATAGTGATGCTGCCAGTCGTTTTATCGAAACGATATTTTCCCTTGAACTCACCACAGCCGGCTTCGCCCACAAGCTTGCCATGGGCGGAAAATTTCAGCGACATTTTAGGCGTGAACTCATTGCTCTCCACGCCGCCTTTGCCATTGTTATAGCCGGTGACATTCCACGCGGAGCGGTCCAAGCCGTTGGGCTGTTTGGTGTAGATCGCGATGTCAGAGCCATCAGCGGAAAGAAGATGCAAGCTGTTGCCGAGCACGTAGTAGCTGCCAACTTTTTTTAAGGCGTCAGTATAGCTCTTGGCAAACTTGCCAGCGTTGGGATCGAGACACGCCATCATCGTGCTGGCAAACGGACCGATGGCAATTGTCCTGTCGGCATTTTCCTTGAAGCCGCCAGCAAGACGATTGCAGCCATCGGTGCCGGCAGCGTTACCGCTCGAAAATGATAGGTCTAATGACTTGTCGCTTGGTGCTTGCTGGCCTTGCAGTGAAACCAGTATCCACGCCGTACCCGCCAGACCTTTGGTGTGCTTGGCCTTGGATGCGGTAAGCTGCACAAGTGGCGCATTCTTCGGCGCAGGCAAAGGCGCGGCGTTGACGGGCAGGGCAAGCGAGGTCGCCAAAGTGGCGGCGATGAGAGTCTCAAATGTCACGTTAGACTTACCGTTGTTGCGAGTTCTATCAAATGGGTAGGCAGTCACTTTGGCATATCTGTGACAGAAAAGCATGACTCCCTAATACTTGCGTCCACTAGACAGGCACTCCCGCCACGCCCTCAGCTCAACTTGCCATCGAGCGCATCGGCGATGAGCATGCGCGTTTCCTTAATACCATAAAGCGCAGCGAACGAGCCGAAGCGCGGGCCGCGTTCTTGGCCGATGAGCACTTGATAGAGCATTTGGAAAAACGCCATGGAAACGCCGGGCTTGCCTTCGGCATTCAGCTTTTCCAAATCCTGATAACGCTCCACCACGCGTGCTACGTCCAGCGATGCGCCTTGGATGACTTCGCTTGAAGCGTCAGTGGGCAGGGTGGCGAGCGCTGCTGAAAGTGAGGCCAGCGTCGCGCGTTCCACATCATCTGGCGCGCGGAAGGTCTTGGTCGGCCGCACAAAATCATCGAAGTACCGAACGGCATAGCCGCATAGCTGGTCGAGTTCCGGATGGGTGGCGGGGCTGATACCATCAATATGGCGGGACAAGAATCCCCACAGCACTGACTTATCCGAAGCGTTGGACGCGCTGACGATATTGAGCAGCATCGAGAACGGCACGGGCATATCCACCTTCGGCGGGTTGCCATAGTGCATGTGCCAGACGGGATTGCCGAGGCGCTCCTTCCAGCTTTGGCCTTCGTAAGCGGCGAGATATTGATAGTATTCATCAACCGCACGCGGGATCACATCGAAGTACAGCTTCTTGGCCGTGCGCGGCTTTTGATACATATAAAGGCCGAGGCTTTCGGTTGGCGCATATTTCAGCCATTGGTCAATGGTGATGCCATTGCCCTTAGACTTGGAAATCTTCTCGCCCTTTTCATCGAGGAAAAGCTCATAAACAAAATGCTCCGGCGCGCGCCCGCCCAGCACTTCGCAAATCTTGTCATACACCGGCATGTTCGGGCCGTGGTCCTTGCCGAACATTTCAAAATCCACGCCAAGCGCGGCCCAACGCGCGCCAAAGTCCGGCTTCCATTGCAACTTCACATGGCCGCCGGTAACAGGTAGCGTGGTTTCAACGCCGTCTTCGTCATCAAAGGTAATGGTGCCAGCCTTGGCATCAATGCTTTTCATCGGCACATAAAGCACGCGGCCTGACTTCGGTGAAATCGGCAAGAACGGGCTGTAAGTCGCGCGGCGCTCCGGCCCCAGCGTAGGCAGCATCACCGCCATAATGGCATCGTACTTTTCCAGCGCCTTCAAGAGGATTTTATCCAGCTTGCCGGACTTGTAATATTCGGTGGCAGACGCAAACTCATAGTCAAAGCCGAACGTATTCAAAAAGCGCCGCAGCATGGCATTGTTATGATGACCAAAGCTCGCATACTCGCCGCCGAACGGATCTGGCACGACAGTGAGCGGCTTATGCAAATGCGGCTCCAAAAATGAGCGATCCGGCACATTTTCCGGAATCTTGCGCATCCCGTCCATATCATCGGAGAAGCAGAGCAGTTTGGTGGCAACCTTGCCTTCGGTCAAAACGCGAAACGCATGGCGCACTATGGAGGAACGCGCCACTTCACCAAACGTGCCGATATGCGGCAGGCCGGAAGGGCCATAGCCGGTTTCAAAAAGGATCGACGCGGGATAGCCGGTCTTGGCATAACGTTTGACAATTTTCTGCGCTTCTTCAAATGGCCATGCTTTAGACTCTGCCGCCGCAGCAAGCATGTCTGGTGTCAAATGAAGTTCGGGAAGCGCGGAAGAAGTCATGAATAGTCCTTGGGTGTAAGCCGCCCCTAGCGGGCGCGGGCGGACACTAGTCGCCAAGGCCATATGCGTCAATGATGGACGTTGCCATGGCGAGCGTTTAGGCGCTTTGTATCATGAGGTTTATCGCCAATTAAAGCGCTACGCAGAAACCAAGGCCCGCCATGTCCGAACCAGCCATCCGGCTCACAGTCTTCCTCGCCATCTTCGCCAGCATGGCAATAGTGGAACTCATTGCGCCGCGTCTGGAGCGCGATGAAATGCGTGGAGCGCTGAAATCCAAGCGCTGGGTGACAAATCTGGCGATGGTTGTTTTATCGTCCGTAGCGCTAAGGGTAATATTCCCGCTGGCTGCGGTGGGGACGGCGGCATGGGTGGCAGGCAAGGGGTGGGGGCTGTTGCCATTACTGGGACAGAACCCGATGATAGCAGGCATCATCGCCTTTATCGTCTTGGATTTCGCGGTCTGGCTGGAACATGTCGCCAGCCACAAAGTGCCACTCTTTTGGCTCATCCACCGCGTCCACCATGCCGATACCGGCTTTGATGTGACAACGGCTCTACGCTTTCATCCGGTAGAAATTGTGCTGTCGATGTTTTGGAAAGCGCTGGTTATTTTGGCGCTCGGCCCGCCGGTACTCTCAGTGCTGATATTTGAAATCGTGCTCAATGGTTCGGCGATGTTTAATCATGCCAATATTAAGCTGCCCCTTGCACTGGACCGGCTCATTCGCTTTGCCATCGTGACGCCGGATATGCACCGCATCCACCACTCAAGCGAGGTGCGCGAAACCAACTCGAACTATGGATTTAATTTGTCAATTTGGGATCGGCTGTTTCGCACCTATATTGACCAACCGAAATCCGGTTATGATGGACTTGAGATTGGCCTCAAACCATGGCGCGATGAAAAACCAACAGAGCTGGGCTGGTCGCTGAAGCTACCGTTTCAATAAAATCCGGTGGGGAAAAAGCGCAGGTAAATCTCGTTGATTTTGCCGCCGGCCTGCAAGGCCTTCAATGCACTGTCGATATCGTCAGTGAGTGCCAGCGCATCAGCCCGCGTGGCGATTGTCATGCCATTGCCCAAGAACGTATCAGAATAATAATTGCCACCGGCAAACTTGCAGCAATTTTGCGACGCCGTGCCGCCGAGCCAAAATGCCAGCCGCATGGAGTCGCCGAAAGCCAAATCCACCTTGGCTGAATTCAGATCGGCGTAGAGCGAAATCTCATTATTATAGCCGGTAACAAGCGCGGCAGGAAAAAATGACCGCGCCATTTTTTCCTGAGCGGTATCGGCAAGTACACCGATTTTGATGCCGGCTAAGCCATTGTCGAAATTTAGGGCTTTGGTACTCTTTACCGGCGCAACAAAGCGGGCGGGGAAGCGCAGATAGGCCTGCGAGAAATTCAGCTTTTCACGCGCAGCGCTCGAAGTCGCAACACCGGAAATAATAGCGTCGCCCTGCCCCTTGATCAGTGAAGGCTCCAGCTCTTCAAATGGCATGGCCTGCACCGTGCAATTGGTTTCGATTTTTAACGCAGCGCAAATGGCTTTGGCGAGATAGACGTTAAAGCCCGTCAACTTGCCATCATCGCCTAAAAAGCTGAACGGTGGATAGTCGAGCGAGGTGATGAACTGGATCGACTTTGTCTTGCCCAGCGGCGCACTGCTGCCCTGCGCCTGACTGGAAATAAACTGCGGTCCCGATGCCGCATCGCCGGCGTCGGCCGTTGCAGATATCGCGGTGGTGAGCAAAGCCCAGATTAAAAAAACAAACGTTCGCATGGTTTTTCTATGGTCTGAAATCAGCAAATTGAAAAGTCTATTTTTTCGGGCTGATGGTTCGATAGGTAAACACTACTTAAGGTGATAATATTCTAATAAGTAAAGCAATTACAAATAGTGGTTTGATGTGAAGGCAATCTATGTTTCATTGGTGCGGGGTATGTCAAATCGGGGGATCTAGGCATGTCATCCATATCAATGGAGAGAGTTATTGATGCGTTGTTTGCGCGAGAGAAAGCCGTAAAAATCGACGGACAAACAGCCGATAATACTGAGTTTATGAAATCGCTTTGTGAGATATACGGGCTGAAACACTCGGCCTATATCACGGTGGACAAACGCTCGTTCGCGTCGCGCAAGCCGAAATTTCTGGTGACTTATCCCGTTGAATGGCAAGCAGAGTACCGCAAGACATTTGCCGAGCAAAAAGATCCGGTGATGCAGGCGGGCATGTCTGAAATATTGCCCTTTGATTGGCGACAGGTGCGGGACCGCGTGCCGGAGGCGGATCAAGTCTTAGGGCTGGCGCGCGAATATAGTCTGGGCAAGCAGGGGCTTTCCATCCCCATTCGCGGCCATGGCGGGGCGCGGGCGCTGTTCAGCGTGACGGGTGACTATAATGAAAAGGACTGGCGCGACGTGAAGCGCGAGTTTATGCGCGATTTTGTGACGCTGGCGCACTTCTTCCATAAAAGAGTGTCTGGAGAGCCTGATGAAAAAGCGCCGCTGCTCAGTGAGCGCGAACGAGCCATTTTGCAATATTGTGCCATGGGACTGACGGCCTTTGAAATATCGGACCGGCTTGAGGTAACGGTATCAACCATAAAATATCACCTCAACCAGCTTCGCTACAAAATGAACGTGGTGAACACCACCCATGCTGTGGCGATGGCCATGAACTTGGGGATAATTACCATGGTCTAAGTCAGGCCAAAACCATGAAAATATTTGTCCCAATATGGGAATACTGTTCTTTTGGATAGTATTTGTGTCCCTGACCTAAGGTGAAACTACCCCTCGTAACAAATGGGGGATAGAAATGATTAAATTAATATACGGTCATGAACGGGCGCAATTTCCGCAGTTGATTGATAGTATGCACCGGCTTCGCAAATCAGTATTTCATGAACGGTTAAAGTGGGATGTTCCGGTTTCAGGCGATTGGGAAATCGACGACTTTGATAGAGAGGACCCGCTCTATGTGCTCGTCGTGGATGCGCAAGGCGCGGTGCAGGGCTCACTGCGCCTGCTTCCAACAACCGGTCCCAACATGCTGCGCGATGTATTTTCCGCGATAACGCAAGTAAGCGGGCAGGTGGAAAACCCGTTCGTCTGGGAAAGCAGCCGCTTTTGCATCCGCTTTTCGGACAATAAGGACCAGCGCGAATCCACCACCATCAGCAAGGCAACCGTCGAGCTTATCGCCGGCATGGGCGAGGTCGGGCTTCTGGCGGGGCTGGACCATGTTGTGACCGTCTATGACGCTTTCCTGCGGCGGATTATCCGTCAAACCGGATGCAATGAAACGCTGGTGGGTCGGCCAGTGCGCTTTGGACGGGTGCAAACTTATGCCGGCCTTTTTGATATTGATGCCATTCAATTGGCTGCCTTCAAAAAGGTTTGGAACCTGCCCGAGACATTAATAGACGAGGATAGTCGCTTACGCCTGTTCGCTGCGGCCTGAGGGGGCGGGTCAGTGGATGGCGGGGTAGAAGAGAGAAATCAGCCCGCTTCAAGCATATTGCATGAAGCGGCGCGGGCTTTGGCGCGCCAACTGGCCAAAGATGAGGCCAAGGTACCATCAGTCCTTGATGGTATCCGCGAGCGACGCATAAGGTCGAAGGCGCAGCGTGTTCCTGTTTTTGGTCGCCTGGTACGCATGGGCGTGGCACACGATCACATCATCGAAGCGTTGCAATCGACCAAAAAAACAGGCGCAAGCGTCGTAGATGAATTAGTCGCTCAGGGCAAAATACGTGCCAGTGATTATTTCCATCAAATGGCAGATGATTTTGGCGTTAGATATTCTGATGCCATTAATCCTGATAAAATCCTCACCGATATGCTACCGGCACTCATTAAGCGCGGTGATATTTATCAATTATTTTGCCGCGACGAGCACGGTGTCGCAGTGTTGTTTGCCGCTCCCACCAGTGCCGGTGAGGCAGCAATTGCCCGGATGATCGCGCACGACCCGGCCGTCCGTCTGCGCATTTGCATTACATGCCCGACCACCATCAAAACCGCGCTCGCCGCACGATTCGCTAAGGATGAAGTGCTGCGGGCGGTGAACCAGCTTAACGCCGAGCAACCCGAACTTTCCGCAAAGCAGACCATCACGCCCACGCAAGGGTTCTTACTGGGCGTCTTTGTTGTTAGCCTTCCTGTGGCGCTCACCCTCGCCTTTTGGAAGGTGCTGCTCGGCTTGCATATATTTGCCTCCGTGTTTTTTGTGGGCGCCGTCTCGCTTCGTGTTATAGCGTGGTGGACTTATGTTAAGCCACCGCCAGTATTGCGTGGTGATGATCCGCAAACAAACGTCCCGCGCTACTCGGTAATGATTGCACTACATAATGAAGCACCCGTGGTGCCGCAGTTAGTGCGGGCGATTTGCGCAATAGACTGGCCGAAATCCAAGTTGGAAGTATTTTATGTCTGCGAGGCGGATGATTTTGAAACGATAGCGGCGCTGCAAAGTCACGGCCTGCCGCCAGGTCAGGCTATCTTGTATGTACCATTTGCGATGCCGCGTACGAAACCGAAAGCTCTGACTTACGCTTTATCGCATTGCACCGGCGAATTCGTCGTTATCTATGATGCGGAAGACCGGCCCCACCCTTTGCAGATTAAAGAGGCATGGCATGAGTTTTCCCGATCTGACATGGCGCTGGCCTGCCTGCAGGCGCCTTTGGTAATACCCAATGGCCGACAATCTTGGTGGTCGCGGCTGTTTGCCTTTGAATATGCTGCGCATTTTTACGGGCTGTTGCCGTTTCTCGCCCGCATCGGCGCGCCGCTACCTTTGGGTGGCACATCAAACCATTTTCGCCGCGAGGCTTTAGTTCAAAGCCTTGCGTGGGATCCGTATAATGTGACAGAGGATGCCGATCTTGGGATACGGTTCAGCCGCTTAGGCTATCGTTGCGGCGTCATCACCAAACCCACTCTAGAGGATGCGCCGACTGATTTCAAAGTCTGGCTGCCACAGCGCACGCGCTGGCAAAAGGGCTGGATGCAAACACTTTTGGTACATAATCGCGAGAGCAAGCAGCTCTACAAAGCACTTGGCCTGCGCGACTTTATCATTTTCCAAATTGTCCTCTTAGGTTTCATCATATCACCGCTGCTCTATGTGATTTCTGTTTTTGAACTTAGCACACTGATGTTCATGCGCTCCAAAAACCATCTTGAAATTGATCTAATTTTGGCGATGGATGCCGTGCTTTTCATTTGCGGCCATATTGGTTTCTACTGTCTTGCAACGCGCTGCGAAGCCAAACAGTCGATGCGAGAGCACGTCAAAATATTGCTCTCACTGCCAATCTATTGGATATTTCTGTCTCGTGCCGCATGGCGCGCGGTGTGGCAACTCATTTTCAAACCACACCTATGGGAAAAAACCCCGCACCTGCCAGCGGTTAACTCAGAAGTTTTGAACCTTGGCCAATAATCTTGTCATCTGGCTTGCCAATGACATTCACATCTTTGCCGGTATAGTCGATGGCCAGCAATATTGTGCGGATGGTCTCAAGCCGCGCACGGCGTTTGTCGTTGGAGCGCACGACAGTCCAAGGCGCAGTTTTCGTGTGGGTGCGCTTGAACATAGTGGCCAGTTTTTCGGAATAGTCCGCCCATTTGGAAAGTCCGGCAACGTCCATCGGTGAAAACTTCCAATGGCGCAGCGGGCTATGGCGACGCTCATGAAAGCGCTTAAGCTGCATAGTCTGCCCCACTTCGAGCCATATTTTGAAGAGATGAATGCCATCGCTCACTAACATTTTTTCAAAGTTAGGCGCTTCTTCCAAAAACTCTTCATATTGCGCAGGTGTGCAGAAACCCATGACCGGCTCTACGCCTGCGCGGTTATACCACGAGCGATCAAAGGTAACGAACTCGCCGAACGTTGGCATTTGCGTGGCATAGCGCTGGAAATACCACTGCCCGCGCTCGGTATCGCTTGGCTTGGGCAGCGCCACATTGCGTGCAGAACGAGGGTTCATATTCTCGCGTACGGCGTTGATCGTGCCGCCCTTGCCTGCCGCATCGCGGCCTTCAAACACAATGACAATTCGTTCTTTAGAAGCAATCTGCCACTCTTGGAGCTTCACCAGCTCAATTTGCAGCAGCTCAAGCTCCTTGAGATACTCATCTTCTTCCATCTTCTTTTTATAAGGATAACCGCCCGAGGTCAGTGACGACTCCTCGACCCAGTTCGCCAAAATCGGATCATTGATGTCAAACAAATAGCTCTTGCCATCATAGGTTAGGGGGACAGGTCCACTAGCCGCCGATGCTGGTGCCGGTGCAGCGGGTGCGGCAACAATGGGATCAGATTTTTTTGGCTTGTCATTTGATTGACGTATCTTGTCTGTCTTCTTAGCCATCTAACTCACCGTCTCGTTTTTTGTTGCAGCTTGTGCGTTGCCTTATGCTATTTTCAAACCGCGTACCCGTCCACTGATTTTCGATATCATAATGAAAGACCCGCTATGTCCTTGGATGCCAATTTTGCGGCCCGCCAAAACCCCTCACAAAACAGCTATATCGGTTATGCCTATTGGGGTTCACTGATTCTGGTAATTGTGGCGTTGATGCAGGCGCTCAACAATCCGACTGCCATAAATTGGGTTATCGAGGCCGCTGCGGGCGCAGTCGCCTTTTTCCTCTATAAATCGAACGAGAAGACCAACGCTGTTGACGAGCCCGTCGTTCTTGAGCAATCGCCCGGCACGATAGCCATTAGTGACTTCAGTGTTTTTGATGCGCTGCCTTTGCCGACCATTATGGTCGATGCGCAATCGAAAATCTTGCAAACCAACAGGGCCGCAGGCCGCGAGTTCGGTGAGTTGCTGATTGGCAATTTTCTGACGCTTAAGTTCCGTGAGCCGGAAATGGTGGCTGCTTTTAATCAGGCTGTCTCGCAAGATGCGCCGGTGAATTTTGAAATGCATGAGCGGGTGCCGTTTGAGCGCTGGTATCGCGTCGATATTTGCCCCATTCACAAGGTGGACCGGCCAACCCAGCGCTACGCAATACTTTTTCGTGATATTAGCGAGGCGCATAATATTGAGCGGATGCGGGCGGATTTCGTTGCCAATGCCAGCCATGAGTTGCGCACGCCGCTGGCTTCGCTCACGGGCTTTATCGAAACACTGCGCGGTCCGGCCCGCAATGATGAAAAGGCACGCGAGAAGTTTCTCGGCATTATGTTGGAGCAGGCTGGCCGTATGTCGCGCCTGATCGATGATCTGCTGTCACTTTCCCGCCTCGAAATGCGCCCGAATGCCGACCGCACGGAGGTGATAGATATTACAGCTCTCACCTCGCAAGTGATTGATGCACTCTGCCCCATGGCGCAAGACTCCGGTGTGGAAATTGAGCGTAAGTTTAGCATGGAGCCTGTTAGAATTTCCGCTGTTCGTGACGAACTCATTCAGGTGTTGGAGAACCTCATCGAAAATGCCTGCAAGTATGGCAAGTCCGGCGGAAAAGTTGCCGTCAGCATAGACATTCCTCAAATTGGGGGCGGTAAGGAAGTGATAATTAGCATTCGAGACTTTGGCCCGGGCATCGCCGCCGAGCATATACCAAGGCTCACCGAGCGTTTTTACCGCGCGACACCAAATACTGGCGCTGTGCAAAAAGGCACGGGGCTCGGTTTGGCCATCGTGAAGCATATTGTTTCACGCCATAAGGGCCGCCTTGTGATCCAATCAAAACCCGAAAATGGTTCGACCTTTGCCGTTCATTTGCCCGTTGGTGATAAGTGAAAGCCGCATAACTAAAAAAATATATATTTTACAGTAGCTTAGGCTGTCATAAAACTGTTTCTCTTTTGTCATATTCCCTTCGCATGGAATGCTTAGACGGTCAGCGTCGATGCAAGATCGAATGAAATTAAGCCCCACAGGGAGTTACAAATGAGAATTCTTAATATCGCAGCCGCAACTTTGCTTGCCGCCACCGCCTTCACCACAATTGCTCAGGCTCGCGATGAAATCCGCATCGTTGGTTCCTCAACCGTTTATCCATTCACAACAGCCGTTGCAGAAAACTTCGGCAAGAAGTCTGGCATGAAGACGCCAGTTGTTGAATCAACAGGTACAGGCGGCGGCATGAAGCTGTTTTGCGCCGGTATCGGTGATGCTAACCCGGATTTCACGAATGCTTCCCGTCAGATCAAGAAGAGCGAATTCGAAGATTGCGCTAAAAATGGCGTGACTGAAATCGTTGAAGTGAAGGTAGGCTTTGACGGCCTCTCTATCGCTCAGTCAAAGGATGCTCCTGATGTTGCATTCACAAAGCAACAGCTTTTCTTGGCGCTTGCCAAGGAAGTTCCGGGCAAAGACGGCAAGCTGATCGCCAACCCATACAAGATGTGGAATGAAATTGATCCAGCGCTGCCAGCGACAAAGATCGAAGTGCTTGGCCCGCCCACAACATCCGGCACACGCGATTCATTTGCTGAATTGGTTCTCGAAAAGGGTGCTGAAAGCATCGAATCCTTGGCCGCAATGAAGAAGGCTGATGCAAAGGCATTCGAAGGCGTTTGGAAGTCAGTTCGTGAAGACGGCGCTTATGTAGAAGCTGGCGAAAACGACAATTTGATCGTTCAAAAGCTACAAGCCAATAAAGATGCATTCGGCATTTTCGGCTATTCTTTCCTTGAAGAAAACGCCAGCACCATCAAGGGCGCTTCTGTTGAAGGATCTGTGCCAACATACGAAACCATCGCTTCCGGTGACTATAAGGTTTCCCGTCCGCTTTATATCTACGCAAAGAAGCAGAATGTGGCGACAACAAAGGGCATGGCTGAATTCTTGAGCGAATATGTTTCCAAGGAAGCATTGAGCGAAGATGGCTACTTGGCCGAAAAGGGTCTTGTAACACTGCCGGAAGATCAGGCTGCTGTATCCCAAGCGACTGTAAAAGACATGATAGTAATGAAGGCTGATGGCTTGAAATAAGCTTCGCCTTCTTGTGGGGCGGCCGCGGATGTACCGGCCGCCTTACAAATTTTCTGCTAGTAAATATAATCGAGACAATTAGTTTCCAGTTTTCAGAGGCAGGTCTATGTCGATATTCATTTTGTGCCTCTTTGTTTTGATGATTACCTCCTATGTGCTTGGCGCGAGCCGCGCAAAAGCACTGGTTTCTGGCAACCTTTTGCAAGTGCACTCATTGCCATTTTATCACGGCGCGTTTGTAGCGCTGATGGCCGCCATTACCGGCGGAGTTATCTTCGGCATCGCTACGTGGCTTGCCATCCCCTTCGCGATTTATGGAGCGCTGGGCGCCGCAATTATTGCCGCCGTTGCTAGCTATCCCAAAATCACCGAAAATTTCCGGGCACGCAATCTGGTTGAAAAGATCGTTCTGGCATTTCTTGCTATCTGCTCCGGCCTCGCCATTTTGACCACTGTTGGCATCGTCTTTTCGGTGCTGTTCGAGGCGTTTCGCTTCTTTTCTGAAATCCCGTTCACGACATTTATTGCCGGACTGAAATGGGCGCCTACCGGCAACCCTCCAGCCTTCGGATTTCTTCCGCTTTTGATCGGCTCGCTTCTTATCACACTGATAGCCATCATCGTTGCCGGTCCGCTCGGCCTGTTCTCCGCAATTTACATGGCTGAATATGCCTCGCCGCGCATTCGCAGCATTGCCAAGCCGGCGCTGGAATTGCTGGCAGGTGTGCCAACTGTGGTGCTTGGCTTCTTCGCCGCGCTGACAGTTGCCCCGCTCATCCGCAACAGCGGCGAACATTTTGGCCTTTCAGTATCTTCAGAATCCGCGCTCGCCGCCGGACTTGTTATGGGCATGATGATTGTGCCGCTGATCTCATCGCTCTCGGATGATGTCATCAACGCCGTGCCACAAGCGCTGCGCGATGGCTCTTATGCGATGGGCGCGACCAAATCTGAAACCATCAAAAAAGTCGTACTACCAGCAGCGCTTCCGGGCATTGTTTCAGCCTTTATTCTCGCCATCTCTCGCGCCATTGGCGAGACGATGATTGTGGTGATGGCCGCAGGCCTTGCCGCAAACCTCACGTTTAATCCGCTACAAGCCGTTACGACCATTACAGTTCAAATCGCATCGCTTCTGGTCGGTGACCAAGAGTTCGACTCGGCAAAAACTCTATCGGCCTTTGCGCTGGGATTGGTACTTTTCATCCTCACCCTCATTCTTAATTATGTTGCCATGCGCGTTGTGCAGAAATATCGGGAACAATATGACTGATGCTTTCGTCTCTAATTCGGCGCATGTCGCAAAGCGCTACCGCACCGAGCGCCGCTTTCAGACCTATGGCCTGATTTCCCTTGGCATCACGGTGGCATTCCTCGCCTTCTTGCTTTTGGATATCGTAACCAAAGGCCTGCCAGCGTTTACCGAGCATACGATGAACATCCCAGTTGCAGTTTCAGCAACGAGTGTGGACGCTGCGGCCCCCGAAAAGGGTGAGTACACCACGCTGGTCAAGGATGCGCTGAAGAACGCCTTTCCTGCGGTTACAAACCGCGCGGACAAGAAGGCATTGCTTGGTCTTCTGTCATCCGGTGCAAGCGATGATTTGCGCGAAATGGTGGTGGCCAATCCGAAGCTTATTGGAACTGACGTAACGCTACCTTTGCTTTTAGGCGCTGATGCTGACCTTTACCTAAAGGGCAACGAGACCGGCATTGAAAAGCGCAGCGGCACAGGCGCACTGCAATTGACCAAGACCGGCGATGCATACACTGTTACTGGCGATATAGCAGGCATCAACGAGCAGTCTATACTGCGTCTCAATGGTGGCGCACTGCGCGTCTCTAAGATCAATGGCGCAACGCTTGAAACCGAAACTTTGCTTGAACCTGCGACAGTTGATGCCGTTCCTGCTGGTAAATGGAATCAGCTGATTTTGTCAGTGACCGAGTCCAACCGCCGCATCAACGATAAGGAAGCCGTGTATCTGGAGACACTGAAGGATCAGGGCGTTCTTTCAAATAGCTTCTCATGGCGCCTGTTCTCCTCTGGTGACTCCCGCGAGCCTGAATTGGCAGGCATAAAGGGCGCACTTGTAGGCTCGTTGCTAACGCTCATTATCGCGCTTTCCATCTGTGTTCCTATCGGTGTTGCCGCCGCTATCTATCTTGAGGAATTTGCCGCAAAGGGCCGCCTGACCAATCTTATCGAAGTGAACATCAATAATCTTGCCGCCGTTCCTTCCATCATTTTCGGTTTGCTCGGGCTTGCCGTATTTCTTAATTTCTTCGGTATGCCGCGCTCTGCCCCATTGGTCGGTGGCTTTGTGTTGGCGCTCTTGGTTCTACCAACAATCATTATCGCCGCCCGCGCCGCCTTCCGCTCGGTACCGCCATCAATCAAGGAAGCCGCCCTCGGTGTCGGCGCGTCGCATCAACAAGCGGTGTTCCACCATGTGCTGCCGCTGGCAATTCCGGGTATCCTGACCGGCGTCATCCTCGGTGTTTCCCGCGCACTTGGCGAAACCGCGCCTCTTTTGATGATTGGTATGATTGCCTTCATCGTTGACGTGCCAAAGGGTTTCACCGATGCCGCAACTGTCCTGCCGGTGCAAATTTTCCTCTGGTCAGATTTGCCCGAAATTGGGTTCCAATCACGAACCGCCGCTGCCATCATGATATTGATGTGCGTCCTTTTTGTCCTCAATGCCATCGCGATCTTTGTGCGCAAGCGTTTTGAACGTCGCTGGTAAGCTGGAAGGCAACAGATAAATGAACGCCCTTATTGAACCTCTAACTTTGAAGACAGGCGCAACTATGATCGAGCCAAAGTATAAAATCAGCGCCAGAAACATTGATGTTTATTATGGCGAAAAACACGCCATCAAGGATTTATCGATTAATATCCCGGAAAAGGCCGTGTCTGCCTTCATCGGACCATCGGGTTGCGGCAAGTCAACATTCTTGCGCTGCATCAACCGCATGAACGATACGATTTCTACGTGCCGCGTGACAGGTAAAATCGAAATTGACGGCAAGGATATTTACGACAAGGATTTGGATGTAGTGCAGCTGCGCGCCCGCGTTGGTATGGTGTTCCAAAAACCAAATCCATTTCCAAAATCCATCTATGAAAACGTCGCCTACGGCCCGCGTATTCACGGCTTTGTCCACTCCAAATCGGATGTCGATGAAGTGGTGGAGGCAAGCTTGAAAAAGGCAGGCCTTTTTGAAGAAGTCAAAGATCGTTTGCAGCACGCAGGCACCGGCCTTTCCGGCGGCCAGCAACAGCGCCTGTGTATTGCCCGTGCGATTGCGGTCAACCCTGATGTGATCCTTATGGATGAGCCATGCTCAGCTCTCGATCCCATTGCCACGGCTAAGGTGGAAGAACTTATCGACGAATTGCGCGAAAACTACACCATCGTCATCGTTACCCATTCAATGCAACAGGCAGCCCGCGTTTCGCAGCGCACCGCCATGTTCCATTTGGGCAATT
Organism: Phyllobacteriaceae bacterium; assembly: GCA_043744175.1. Classification (GTDB taxonomy): domain Bacteria; phylum Pseudomonadota; class Alphaproteobacteria; order Rhizobiales; family Rhizobiaceae; genus JANMEX01. Next base: position 9,374 of record JAYTVD010000003.1, on the reverse strand, counting down.
TGGTGGAAGAGGGCCCGACGGAGAAAATGTTCTCCAACCCTTCTGAAAAGCGCACGCAAGACTATATCACCGGCCGCTTCGGCTAATATCCGGATAAAGGAATAAGCACATGCAAACGCAACACACAGTCCGGTCCTACGACGAAGAGCTAAACTTTCTGGTCAAGAAGATTGCCGAAATGGGCGGTCATGCTGAACGCATGATTGACCAATCGGTGAAGGCACTTGTCACGGCTGATGAACGACTGGCCCGCAACACCATCACGGACGACCGCTTCCTTGATGACGCACAGCGCGACATTGATGAAAAGGCCGTGACCACCATTGCCAAGCGCCAGCCAATGGCAGGCGATTTGCGCGAAATAATCGGTGCTATCCGCATTTCCGGTGATTTGGAGCGCATTGGCGACATGGGCAAAAACATTGCCAAGCGCTCATTTGCCGTGTCCGAAAGCCGCCATCCGGTGAAGCTCTTTCGCAGCCTTGAGGCGCTAACAGAACTAGCCCTTACCCAGCTCAAAGATGTGCTGGATAGCTACGCCTCGCGCACCATTGACCGCCTCAACATCGTGCGTGACCGCGATGATGAAATCGACGCGATGTACACGTCGCTGTTCCGTGAACTTCTGACCTATATGATGGAAGACCCGCGCAACATCACAGCCTGCACGCATCTGCTATTCTGCGCCAAAAATCTCGAGCGCGTTGGCGATCATGCCACGAACATTGCCGAGACTGTCTATTACATTGTCACCGGCGAGCATATGCCGCTTGAGCGTTCCAAGCACGATTCCAGCCATGAAGTTGTAGCGGGTTAGGTAAAGCACGATGTCCAACGCTCCGAAGATTGCCGTGATTGAAGATGAAGACGCGCTCAGCACGCTGCTGCGCTACAATCTGGAATCCGAAGGCTACCGTGTCGATACGATTATGCGCGGCGATGAAGTTGAATTGGCGGTGCGCGAAAATGTGCCGGACTTGATTATCTTGGATTGGATGCTGCCGGGCGTTTCAGGAATTGAGTTATGCCGCCGCCTGCGCGCATGGCCGGAAACACGCCGTATTCCCATCATTATGCTCACCGCGCGCGGCGAGGAAAGTGAACGCGTTCGCGGACTAGCGACCGGCGCGGACGATTATGTCGTCAAGCCATTCTCGACACCCGAACTTATGGCGCGGGTGAAAGCTATGCTGCGGCGCGTAAAGCCGGAAATGGTTTCAAACCTGCTCAAAGTCTCCGATGTTGAGATGGACCGCGAAACCCACCGCGTACGCCGCGATGGTCGTGAGTTGAAGCTCGGCCCTACGGAATACCGCTTACTTGAATTTTTCATGCAAGCACCGGGCCGCGTATTTTCCCGCACACAATTGTTGGATAGCGTGTGGGGACAGGATATTTATGTCGACGACCGCACAGTCGATGTCCACATAGGCCGCCTGCGCAAAGCCATCAATCGCGGCAAGGAAAAAGACCCGATACGCACTGTACGCGGCTCGGGCTATTCCTTGGAACAGATGTAATATAAGCGATACGCCTATAATCAGCGAGCGCGGCGGCGCTCGGAAGCTGGCTGATACGCCATCTTAGCGTGGAACTGGCAGTATGGACCGGCGTTACCAGCTTCGTGACCACAGAAATTAAAGTCAGCCGACATCGGGTCGCCAACAGGCCATTTGCAGGTGCGCTCAGAAAGATCCACCAATCGCAATTCGCGTGACACCGGCGCGACCAATGGCGCCGTAAATTCAAGTACGCGAGAGTTCAGCGCCACAGGCTGCTGATTATAGTCGGCCTTTAGCGCTGTCGCGCCAACGGCATGGGTGTAGCTGCTAACCTTGGCGGAGCCGCCGCTGGCGCGCGGCGCCGCCGCGCGGGCCTGCACCGTGGACACACCAGCCGTTACTGGCTTCTTCGCACGCGGTTGCGCGGAGGTGGTTTTGCCACGACCGGAAAGCTTCAAACGGTGAACTTTACCGATAACGGCATTGCGCGTAACGCCGCCGAGCTGGCCTGCAATTTGGCTGGCACTAAGGCCATCAGCCCAGAGCTTTTTCAGCAATTCAACTCGTTCATCTGTCCAGTTCATTAAACCGTTCCTTACCGTCAAATCGAATCCGGAATCCCTCGCCGCCAACTGGAAGGCCAATTGGTGCACACAACATCTGTAATCAGAACTGGGACCGCCACGCGATATGTAGTTATTGTTAATTGAAACTACAATTATTGCGGACTCGCTGACAAGAGTCGTGAGCCCTCGCGTTGCCAATTTTCGGAGTTTTCCCCAGTTTACCTTCCGGTCAATATTGTGAAACGGCTATTTAGTTTTTGGGTGAGTCAAAAAGGCAACAGTTTGCGCCAAACGCTGCGTTTTTTAGCACAAACGCGGATTTCTTGACTTTCACCCGTGAAGACATGATATTCGCACAATCAAGGCCGCCGGTGAGGGCGGTTTTTTATTTTTTGATTTTGCGAAACTGATTTCGCAACATCTTAAACATGGATTGAGACCGTGGAACACACAGCATCTGGCGACGCGCTTTATCAAACATTTGCCCGGGCAAAACTGCGCTTCGTGCGCGGCGAGGGCGTGTGGCTCATTGATGAAAAGGGCAACCGCTATCTGGATTTCGCCGCAGGCATCGCCGTCAACTCTCTCGGCCATTCGCACCCGCAGTTGGTCGAGGCGCTGAAAAGCCAAGCTGAAAATCTTTGGCATGTTTCCAACCTTTATGAAGTGCCGGGGCAGGAAACGCTTGCCAAAAAGCTCACCGATAATTCATTCGCTGATAAGGTGTTTTTCACCAACTCCGGCGCTGAAGCCTTGGAGTGCGCGATCAAGACAGCGCGGCGCTACCACTTCGTCAATGGTCATCCCGAGCGCTACCGGATTATCACTATGGAAGGCGCATTCCACGGCCGCACGCTGGCGACGATTGCCGCTGGCGGACAGGCTAAATATCTCGAAGGCTTCGGACCCAAAGTGGATGGTTTTGACCAAGTGCCGTTTGGTGATTTGGACGCCGTAAAGGCTGCTATTACCGATGAAACCGCCGCGATTTTAGTGGAGCCTGTGCAAGGCGAAGGCGGCATCCGCCCGCTGCCATTGGAAACACTGCGCGCACTGCGCGATCTTTGCGATGAGCATGGATTGTTGTTAGTTTTGGATGAAGTGCAATGCGGTGCGGGTCGCACGGGCAAACTGTTTGCCTACGAGTGGGCAGGCATCGAACCGGATATTTTGGCGGCAGCCAAGGGTATCGGCGGCGGTTTCCCTCTCGGCGCGTGTCTTGCGACCAACGAGGCAGCCAAAGGCATGACACCCGGCACTCACGGCACCACCTATGGCGGCAATCCGCTCGGCATGGCAGTTGGCAATGCCGTTATGGACGTGATGCTGGCCGAAGGCTTTCTTGAGAGCGTGCAACACAGCGCCCTACAGTTCAAGCAAGGCCTCGCCTCGCTGATTGACCGCTACCCAGATATATTTGCGGATGTGCGCGGGTCCGGCCTTTTGTGCGGCGTCAAATGTGTTGTGCCGAATATGCAAGTGATGAACACACTGCGCGATCACAATATGCTCACCGTTGTCGCAGGCGATAACGCGCTGCGCCTCTTGCCACCGCTTACCGTGACGGCTGAAGAAATCCGCCTTGCGCTGCACACGCTTGAAACCGTGGCACAAGAAATCCGCGCCTCCGCCCAATTGAAAGCCAGCTAAACCAAAATGACGTCTAAACAACCCCGCCACTTTACGGACCTCTCAGCCGTTTCCGCTGCCGACCTTCGTTTGATTATGGACGATGGCAAGCGCCTCAAAGCCTTGCAAAAAGCTGGCACACCGGAAAAGCCGTTTGCTGGCAAAGTGATGGCGATGATTTTTGACAAGCCTTCCACACGCACCCGCGTGTCCTTCGATGTTGGTATGCGCCAGCTTGGCGGTGAGACCATCATGTTGACAGGATCCGAGATGCAGCTTGGTCGTTCTGAATCCATCGCTGACACTGCCAAGGTTTTATCGCGCTACGTCGATATCATCATGATCCGCACGACAGATCATGCTCGCATGGCGGAACTCGCCGAACATGCCACCGTGCCCGTCATCAACGGTCTGACGGATGATACACACCCGTGCCAGATCATGGCCGATATCATGACCTACGAAGAGCATCGCGGCCCCATTAAAGGCAAGACTTTCGCGTGGACCGGCGACGGCAACAATGTGTTGCATTCGTTGGTGGAAGGCGCTGCGCGGTTTGATTTCAAGGTTAATATTGCCGTGCCAAATGGCTCCGAGCCGCAACAGCGCTACATTGACTGGGCGCGAAAAAATGGTGCGCAGATCAATATGGATACCGATGCTGTTGCCGCCGTCGCCGGCGCAGATTGCGTCGTGACCGATTGCTGGGTTTCCATGGGGCAAGAGGCAAAGGCGCGTGGGCATAATGTATTTCAGCCTTATCAGGTCAACGAGGCGCTGATGCGCCATGCCGACAAGCAAGCGCTGTTCATGCACTGCCTGCCCGCCCACCGCGGCGAGGAAGTGACGGACGAAGTGATTGACGGCCCGCAGTCCGTTGTGTTCGACGAGGCAGAAAACCGTCTCCATGCACAAAAAGCGATTTTGGCTTGGTGTCTAGGGGGCGCAAAGTAATGGCGGCTGAAACCGTAGTTTTGGCTCCCGCCGGCGACGACGCCGTTCTGCCATTTCAAATTCCAGAGCTTGATGCGCGTGGCCGTGCCGTGCAGCTCGGCGCGGTGCTGGATGGCATTTTGGGCCGCCACAATTATCCCGAACCCGTTGCCAAGCTGGTTGCCGAAGCAGTGACGCTCGCGGTCATTCTCGGCACTTCGCTGAAGTTTGAAGGCAAGTTCATTCTGCAAACCAAGTCCGATGGTCCGGTGGATTTATTGGTGGCAGATTTTCGCACGCCAAATGCCGTGCGTGCCTATGCCCGCTTTAACGAGGAACGCTTGAACGCCGCTATTGTGGCGGGCGAGACCAGTCCCGCGCAATTATTGGGCCAAGGCATTCTTGCCATGACCATCGACCAAGGCGAATTTACGCAAACATATCAGGGCATTGTGCCGCTCGATGGCTCATCGCTGGAGGAGGTAGCAAAAGTCTATTTCCGCCAGTCCGAGCAAATACCGACTGATATTCGCCTTGCAACCGCCCAGCTTTTTGAGCGCATGGAAAATGGCGAGCTGCGCGCCTCATGGCGGGCAGGGGGCATTATTGTGCAGTTCCTGCCAGACAGCACCGAGCGTATGCGCACCCGTGATTTGCATGGCGGCGACGGCCCGGAAAATGATTATGTCTTCAACGAAGACGATAATTGGACCGAGGTAAAAGCGCTTACCGCGACAATCGCCGATGCTGAGTTGGTGGACCCGCAAGTTAGTGTCGAAACCCTGCTTTACCGCCTGTTCCACGAGCGCGGGGTGACGGCTTTTCCCGCCACCAAAGTGTTCGACGAATGTGCCTGCTCTCGCGATAAAATATTTGGCGTTCTGTCGGGCTTTTCAGCGAAAGAAATTTTGGAAAGCGTTGAGGACGGCAAGATCACGGTCTCGTGCGAGTTTTGTTCTACGCATTATGAATTTGATCCAAGCGAGTTCGCGAAGTAGGCCCTAATTCAGCACCCGCTTTGCATCTGGCATATCCAGTGAAAATGCGGGGATCATTACCCGCAGATGATCGCCCTCTTCGTCCATCATATCGTAGTGCCCCACCATCATGCCCGAAGGCGTGGAAAGCGGGCATCCGGAGGCGTATTGGTAGCTGTCATTAGGCCCTAAAATCGGCTGGTCGCCCACCACACCCGGCCCGCGCACCTCTTCAATATGGCCGTTGCCATCGACGATTTTCCAATAGCGCGATTGCAGTTGCACGGTCTTGTCGGAATGATTGATGATGGTGATACGATACGACCAGACAAAGCGTGGCTGCGCCGCATCCGATTGGTCCGGCAGGTACCAAGGCTCGGCAATCACTTCGATATCATGCGTGGTGGCGCGGTACATAGCGGGCTTTCTCAAAATCACTAAATAGTGGTTTGGAACCGCGCGCGGTATGCGTCAAGAGTGAAGTGTGACCGAACGGGCTGAAATTTTAGGGGTAAACAATGCTTGATGGCGTGGCGCGAAAAGCGATTGATCCATTGTTGGATAGTATCGGCAAGGCTTTAGCCGCCCGCGGCGTGAGCGCCAATGACGTGACCATTGCCGGCTTCATTATTGGCGTTCTGGCAGCAGGCGCAATCGCGCTGAATTACTATTTACTCGGCGCTTTGCTCATATTGGTCAGCCGCCTGTGCGACGGCTTGGACGGCGTTGTCGCTCGCCAATCAGCATCAAGTGACTTCGGCGGCTACCTCGACATCGTGCTGGACTTTGCGTTTTATGGCATCATCCCGTTGGGCTTTGCCTTCGCCGCATGGGAAATGAATGCGCTGAGCGCCGCCACACTGATATTCAGTTTCTACGTCAATGGTGCCAGCTTTTTAGCCTATGCCATCATGGCGGAGAAGCACAAGGAGGTCAGCGAGGCGCGTGGCAAGAAATCCATTTTCTTCACAACGGGACTTGCCGAAGCCACCGAAACACTAGCGGTCTTCATCGCCGCTTGTCTGTGGCCGCAATGGTTTCCAGTGCTGGCCTATGGTTTCGCGGCCGTATGTATCTATACGGCCGCGGTAAGAATATTTGAAGCCAAAGCGCGGTTCGCTTAGGCGTTCGCTGCGGCATTCAACCCGTTAGCGACGTCTTCCAGCAAATCCGCAATATCTTCCAAGCCAACCGACAGGCGAACCGTGCCGCCGCCAATACCAAGCTCGGCACGTGCTTCATCGCTGAGGTTTTTGTGCGTGGTCGTCGCGGGATGCGTGATGAGGCTCTTCGCATCGCCAAGATTGTTGGAAATCTTGATGATCTTCAGCGCGTTTTCAAACGCAAATGCGGCCGCCTTGCCACCCTTCAAATCAAAGCAGATCAGCGATGAACCGCCAGTCATCTGCTTGGCAATTATATCCGCCTGCGGATGATCTTTGCGGCCTGGATACATCACGCGCGAAACGGCGCTGCTTTCCGCCAATACATCGGCAATCTGCGCTGCATTTTCAGTCATGCTTTTCACGCGCAATGGCAGCGTTTCCAAGCCCTTGAGCAAGACCCACGCATTAAATGGTGAAATGCCCGGTCCCGAATGGCGGTGATATTCGTGCAAATTCTTGTCGATCCACTCCTTGGATGAAAGCACAATGCCGCCAAGGCAGCGGCCCTGACCGTCAATATGCTTGGTTGCCGAATAGACCACCACATGCGCGCCCAGCGCCAGCGGCTTTTGGAACATCGGGGTGGAGAAAACATTATCCACAACCAGAACCGAATTGGCCGCATTGGCAATTTGCGCAACGGCGGCGATGTCCACCACCTCCAGAGTTGGATTGGTCGGACTTTCGAGGAAGAACAGCTTGGTGTTAGGCTTAACTGCCGCCTGCCATGCGCCAATATCGCGGCCATCCACGAGCGTAAACTCAATGCCATAGCGCGGCGCGAGCGTTTCGATCACCCAGCGACACGAACCGAACAGCGCACGCGCGGCAACGATATGATCGCCCATTTTCAGCGAGCAGAGAACTGCCATAGCCACAGCGGCCATGCCGGATGTGGTGGCGCGGGCATCTTCCGCGCCCTCGAGCGCACACATACGCTTTTCAAACATATCAATTGTCGGGTTGGCATAGCGCGAATAAATAAAGCCGGGCTCTTCGCCCTTAAAGCGTGCCTCGGCAGCCTCAGCGCTGTCATACACAAAGCCCTGTGTCAGATACAAAGCCTCAGAGGTTTCGCCAAAGCCGGAACGCAACGTTCCCGAATGGACCATTTGCGTAGCGGGGCGCCAGTTATTTTCTACAGTCATCACTATCTTCCCAACAAAAGGCCGGACAAAAAAATACCGGCTGTGCACTAAAGCAAAGAGCCGGTTCCATCAATGCGCCAAAACGCATCTATCAAACGGCCCTTTAGCGAGTTATTTTAAGTGGCTGCAAGCCGACCGGCCAAATCACCACTGATGCCTGTGCATTACCTTGATACAAGCCTTGCGTCAATTGCCGTGCGCGTTAAGACATTTCTATAATCGGAGCAAAACTTGTGTCGCGTCTCTCTGGCATCTTAGCCGACAATCATATCCATGATCTATTCGCCGCGCGATCCCTCGTGACCGAGCGGCCGCTTGACAGTGACCAAGTGCAGCCCGCCAGTCTTGATTTGCGGCTGGGTGCCAAGGCCTACCGCGTGCGCGCCTCATTTATGCCCGGCCCGCATAAAACCGTCATGGATAAACTGGAACAGCTAACCCTGCACGAGTTTGATTTGACGAACGGCGCGGTGCTGGAAACTGGCTGCGTCTATGTCGTGCCGCTCTTGGAAAGCTTAGATTTGCCGCAGGATATGGCAGCATCAGCAAATCCGAAAAGCTCCACGGGCCGCCTCGACATTTTCACCCGCATCATCTCAGACCGCGCTCAGGAGTTCGACAAAATTCCGGCTGGTTATTCCGGCCCGCTTTACATAGAAATTTCGCCGCGCACCTTCCCAATCGTCGTGCGCCAAGGCTCGCGCCTGAGCCAAATACGGTTCCGCAAAGGCCGCGCCCAAATTGACGAAGCCGCGCTCGCCGCGCTGCATATCTCCGATACGCTGGTCAATGACGAAAAGCCGAACATCTCTGGCGGTGGCGTTGCGCTGTCGATTGACCTCATCGGCAAGGCGGACCGCCTCATCGGCTACCGCGGCAAGCATCATACTGCCGTGGTGGATGTCGATAAGCGCGCGGCGCATGATGTGCTGGACTTCTGGGAGCCGATCTATGATCGCGGCGCGCAGGAGTTGGTGCTGGACCCGGATGAGTTTTATATCCTTGTTTCACGCGAGGCCGTGCACGTGCCGCCGCTATATGCCGCCGAAATGACGCCGTTTGACCCGCTGGTCGGCGAGTTCCGCGTGCATTATGCCGGCTTCTTCGATCCCGGTTTCGGCAATGCAAGCGCCGGCGGCATTGGCAGTCGTGCCGTACTCGAAGTGCGCAGCCACGAAGTGCCGTTCATTTTGGAACATGGCCAGATCGTCGGGCGGCTGGTTTATGAGCACATGCTCTCGCGCCCATCGGCGCTTTATGGTGCAGACCTGAAGTCAAACTATCAGGCGCAAGGGCTGAAACTGTCGAAGCATTTTAAGTGATATTCGCTTGACAGTTTGCCAGTGAAAAGCGATTGAAACATCGCGCTGCGGGTATGATGTAGTGGTAGCTTGTCAGCTTCCCAAGCTGATCGTGCGGGTTCGATTCCCGCTACCCGCTCCAATTTTCTAAA
>JAYTVD010000002.1:0-9203 GCA_043744175.1 Phyllobacteriaceae bacterium | reverse complement strand
GCTTCAAATGTTTCTATGGTTTTTAGTTGCACACCCGTTCCGCCACGGGCGACAAGCGGGATAACCGCGCAGGAATTTACAAAGGCTTTGGCATCTGGAACACGGCCAAGGAATTCGATACATGCAGGCGCATTTTCCATGGGTGATGACAGCTGGCCGGCGACGGCAACCTTAAAATCAGCAGGCAATAGCGGCGCTACCTCTCGCACGAACCAGTCCAAACCGACGCGGTTTGGCTCCCATGTCCATGTTCCGATAAGGCCAGCATCATAAAGAATATCACGCTTTTTCAGGGATATAGGAGCGATAGCCGTGGTAATAAGCGGTAATACTGCTGAGCGATGCGGCGCGTTTACACCGAGCGGCTCGCGATCATCCTCAGCTAATGTGAAGACAAACTGGGCATTTTTTGCTAAATTGCGCTCAATTGTTTCCAAAAGGCGGGCTTCGCGACGGAAAAATAGCCTTTTGAGCTGACCCTCAGCGCTTTCCACATTTTCGCGGGCGGATTTGAATTCGACATTATGGGCGACCCACAGCGAGGGTAGCTCATTAAACAATGCGGGGAATGCCCCCGGTAAAGAAACGCCATTGAGAACATAAGCGTCATAAGGACCACGAGAAGCCATCGCTTGTCGCAAAGCAGTCTCAGATACGGCCCGCATTTTTACCGATGAAATCGTGTGCCCGCCCGCAAGCGCTCCGGCAACCCAACGCAGTTTTGTTTGGCGGTCAGCGGTGGCTGTGCGGACATCTAATGAGCCAAGCACGATGGTATTTTCGGGGTCGCTGGCTGCCTTGCCCGGCCATGTGAAGCCAATAACGGTTACCTTCATGCCAATGCGTCGCAAACCATCGATAATGGCTTGATTGGCTATCTCGTAGCCAGAAGTCGCGTGCCCATCCGGCACGAGCGAGGTAACAAATAGCAGATGCATAGCCAATCCTTAAGGCAATGACATTAGCACAACAGAATGAAACTTTGATTAAACGATACCTCACTCTACTCGGGTATTCAGTCACTGAAATTAAAGAATTAAACTATATTTTAGAGGTTAGAGCCGATAATGGTTAAAATAAATTAGCACGACGGAATATTCATGATTCGGCTAACAGACACTATTTCGATTGTTGCCGAATCTCCCGGCCTTGCTCACGATCAAATTGAGGTCGTGATTACAATCCCGACTTTTAAGCGTCCTGACCATATTATTAAAACGCTGAATTCCGTTATAAATCAAACGACTAAGCGCAAATATGCGATTATTGTGATGGATAATGACGCTGAGGGATTGCAGGGTATTGGCGCGTGCCAGAGGCTGTTTGAAGACGGAACCGTTACAGGTACGTTGCTGATTGCCCATGCGCGGGGCAACTGCAACGCCTATAATGCCGGCTGGCTGACAGCTCAGAAAAAATATCTAAACTTCAAATATCTTATCGTGATTGATGATGACGAAGTCGCCTGCCCCAACTGGATTGAGGACATGTGCGCGACGGCTGAAAAGTTTGGCACAGACATTGTCGGCGGGCCGCAACTGCCAGTGTTTGATACGCCAAAGCTGCAAGCCTTTGACAAACATCCGGTTTTTACACCGCATTACTCGCAAACCGGCCCTGTGCCGATTGTTTATTCGTCCGGCAATTTGCTGGTGAGCCACAAGCTGATGGACACTATGGGCCATCCTTTCTTTGAATTGCGCTTTAATTTCATGGGTGGCGGTGACGCGGATTTGATTGACCGCTCGGTGCGTCAAGGTTTCAAAGTGGCATGGTGCAACGAAGCGCCTGTGCATGAAACAGTGCCATCGCGCCGTACCGAAAGTGATTGGCTGCGGGCGCGTTCGCTGCGCAATGGGGTGATTTCGGCGCTTGTTGAGCGTCGCCAACGGGCCAACGAGCCTTTTGGCAGGGCACGGACCTTTGCCAAGAGTATCGCGCTATTGGCGGCTTCGCCCTTTCGTGCTGTCGTGAAAACGATAAAGACCGGCTCGTTGATGATCGGGACTTATCCTGTGTATATTGGTTTAGGCCGCGTACTGGGCGAATTTGGATATTCCAATGAACAGTACCGCCACGCAGAAAAGAACTGAAAACTGGTCGCTAGACCACGTTGATGCTGCGCTTTTAGCGCGGCTGCAAACGGTTATTGCCTCGATTTTTTTCACGATTTTGCTGGTGTCATTCCGGCCTTTTAATGTCGGGCAATCCGGGTCTGCGCAAGAGGCAACGGGCGATGTTGTCAACCAGATCGGCTTTGGCAGTGTCGGTCTTCTGTCGCTCTTTGCCATCCTATCGCTGGTGGACAGGTGCGTTATCAAGGCACTACTAAGCCCTTGGTGGATAATGCTTTTTGGCTTTGCATTCTTCTCGGCAAGTCACGCCTTGGATACTGCCTCCGCCTTCAAAGCGCTGGCATTTACGATGATTTGTATTCTGGCGATGCTGGCCGTATTGGTCCTGCCATCAGGCGCTGACGGGTATCAACGAGTGCTTATGACAGCCTCAGTTTTTGTGCTTGGCATGTCCTATGTCGGGTTAATTGTTGCGCCAAACATTGCCATGCACAATGGATTTTCGTCTGAGCCCGAACATGCAGGATTGTGGCGCGGGATATACTCACACAAGAATATTGCTGGTCCCGTGATGGCCGGAATTTCGTTTATGGGCATCTATGCATTCCGGCGCGGTGCTCGCGTCGTGGGTGGAATTGTGGCTGTAACGGGATTGATTTTCGTGGCCAATACCGGCTCCAAAACCTCTGCCGGATTAGTGCCCTTGGTCATCTTTTTGGTGATGGTTCCGGGCTTTTTTGGCCTACGGAAATTCGCATCTATTACTGTTTTCATTACGATTTTAGGCACAATTCTCGGGACGGTAGGCACCGTTGTCTTTAGTTCGCTGGGCCATTTGCGTGAGGCAATATCGCCGGGTGCAACATTCACGGGACGCGTGGAAATCTGGAAATTTGCGCTCAAAAATATCTATGACCATCCGTGGATTGGCTTTGGGTTTGATAGCTTCTGGTACTCGCCGTTCGTCTATTTTGGCGAGAAGGACTTTGAGGCGACGTGGGATGTGCATGGCGTTATCCATGGTCACAATGGCTATGTGGACATTGCATTGACGATGGGAATCCCTGCGCTTTTCTTGGCGTTGACCACCATGATTTTGGTTCCGGTGATTGATTATGCCAAGTGTATAAAGTCAAAAGAGAACATTCGTCTTGCCGATATGTTTATGATGATTTTTGCCTTTTCGGCGCTAAATGCTTGTTTGGAAAGCTTTTTCTTTCGCCGTGCTGATCCGGTCTGGCTGCTTTTTGTTATGGCTGCCTTCGGTTTGCGCTTGACGGCGCGGTTTGTTGTGCCTTCAAAGGTGTAAAGCATTTTTGAGGATATTAGCATGACGAACCAAGTGGTTTTGGCGGGCGCCGGCAATATGGGTTTTGCTATGTTGCAGGGCTGGATTGATGGCAAAGTGCTGGCAGCGCACAATGTTTTCGTCGTTGAACCCAACGCCGAATTGCGGGCGCGGGCAACGAATTTGGGTGCTCATGCGGTAGCCGGGGTTGCTGATTTGCCTGCCGGTTTCACGCCGCATCTGGTGGTGCTGGCGGTCAAGCCGCAGGTGATGGGCGCGGTTTTGGAAGGCTATAAAACCATTGCCGCGAATGGCGCTGCGTTTCTCTCGGTGGCGGCCGGAATCAATGCGGAAACGATACGCCGCGCGCTCGAAGATGATACGGAATCAGGACGCCGTGCGCGCGGAAACGGCACGGAGATCGTGCGGTGTATGCCTAACACGCCGTCGAGCATCGGCAAGGGCATGTTGGTGTATTTCAACAATGCTGCAGTGACGGCGGACCTCGAAACTTTCGTCGTCTCGCTGCTGTCCTGCTCCGGTCTTGTCGCCAAGATCGATGATGAGAATTTGATGGATGCGGTGACGGCGGTTTCCGGTTCAGGTCCGGCCTATGTGTTTCACTTCATCGAGTGCTTGACGCAAGCGGGCGTAGCCGCTGGCTTACCAGAAACAATCGCGGGGCAGCTCGCGATGCAGACCATTATGGGCGCAGGCGCATTAGCTGCCGCCAGCCATGACACACCTACAAAACTGCGCGAGCAAGTGACCAGCCCGAATGGCACCACGCAGGCGGCGCTGAATGTTCTGATGGGCGGCGGGCGGATGCAGGCGCTCATTAGTGAAGCGGTTGAGGCGGCGCGAGCGCGGTCTGTGGAACTCGGCAAATAGCACTTTGACATCATCATTGGCCTGACTACACTCAGGCCATGAATATGATGTTTCAACCAAATCACACCGCGATGCAGCGAGCCAATGGGCTTGGCAAGCTGGCCGTGAAATTGCGCAGTACGGAGTCTTGCATTGACCGCCGCCACGAGGCGGGCGCGGCGAAACTGCGGTTTCCAGAACGCAGCGATGGCAGTTTCGAGGCTGTGCTTATTAACACCGCTGGCGGGCTAACCGGCGGCGATGCGATGGACTGGCAGTTTGATGTGGCGGCGCATTGCACGGCGACTTTCACCACGCAGGCCTGCGAGAAAATTTATGCCTCCAGCGGCGGCACTGCGAAAGTTACCACGCACATAAATGTTGGCGGCGATGCTAAACTGGCGTGGCTGCCGCAAGAATCCATTTTGTTTGATAAGGCGCAACTTACGCGCCACCTCACCGTGGATTTGGCCGCTGGCGCGGAGGCGCTGATTGTTGAACCTGTGGCACTTGGGCGGCTGGCGATGGGCGAGCGCCGCATTACCGGACTGTTTCAAGACCGTTGGCGCATCCGCCAAGGCGGGCGGCTTATCCATGCTGAGGATTTCAAAATCGGACCGGATATTTCTGACGTTGCTGACAAGGTGTCTGTGCTTGGCGGCGCAGGCAGTTTTGCCACGCTATTGCTGATTTCACCGCGCGGCGAGGCGCTGCTGGATGCGGCCCGCGAAATAATCGGGACGGGAGGTGGCGCATCCTTCTGGAATGGCAAGCTCCTTGCTAGGCTAACCGCAACTGATGCTTATAATTTACGAAAACGGCTGATACCGCTTATCAGCCTGCTTAATTTTGAGGCAGCGCTGCCGCAAGGTTGGTCACTTTAATTTGGACGCTTATTTTTGACGCAAAACCGGCGGCCACTTTTGCTAAACAGGCTTTAGGAATTAGATATGCATTTAACACTACGCGAAAAAGACAAGCTCCTGATTTCCATGGCCGCCATGGTCGCCCGCAGGCGCCTTGAGCGCGGCGTGAAGCTGAACCATCCGGAAGCGATTGCGCTCATCTCCGATTTCGTCGTCGAAGGCGCGCGCGACGGGCGCAGCGTGGCCGACCTGATGGAGGCCGGAGCCCACGTTATCACCCGCGCGCAAGTGATGGATGGCATCGCCGAAATGATCCACGATGTGCAAGTTGAGGCGACGTTTCCTGATGGGACAAAGCTGGTGACCGTGCACGAGCCGATAAGGTGAGCGATATGACTTATATGATACCCGGCGAAATTTTCCCAAAATCCGGCGACATTGAACTGAATGTCGGTGCGCCGACGGTTAAGCTTACAGTGGCTAATTCCGGCGACAGGCCCGTGCAAGTGGGCTCACACTATCATTTTTTTGAGACCAACCCCGGCTTGATTTTTGATCGCGCCCAAGCACGCGGTATGCGGCTGGATATTGCGGCGGGAACGGCGGTGCGGTTTGAGCCGGGGCAGAAACGCGATGTAACGCTGGTGCCGCTTTCCGGAGGGCGCACGGTTTATGGGTTTAGGCAAGAAGTGATGGGAAAGCTGTGATGAACATGCACTCACTTGGTCTCTTTGCACTAACGATGTTGTTGGCGACGCTCTATCCGGGGCCAAGTGTAGCGGCGCTTGTGGCACGGGTTTTGACCGGTGGTTTTATGTCGGTGTTGCCATTTCTAGCCGCGCTATGGATTGGTGAGTTGTTGTGGCTAGCGGCTGCCGGACTTGGTCTCGGTGCGCTGTCTCATCAATATGCAGGCGTGTTTTTTATAGTGAAATATCTAGGCATTGCCTATCTCGCCTACCTGGCGTGGACGATGTGGAATACGCCGCAGGATGAGGAGGCCGCCACGCTTCCAAACAGAAAATCCGGTTTATCGCTGTTTCTGGCAGGCATGGCATTGACGCTGGGCAACCCTAAAAACGTTGTATTTTATCTGGCGCTTTTGCCATCCGTCGTATCATTGAATAACCTGACAATGAGCGCCGTCGGGCAATTGCTTGGTGTTGCCCTAGTGGTGCTGGTCGCGGTTGACCTTAGTTGGTCGTTTGCCGCTTCAATGGCTCGTAAATGGCTGCAAGACACCAGCGCGATGCGCTACGTTCGCCGCATTGGCGCAACCACAATGGGAGGCGCGGCGCTTGTTTTGGCGGTTCGAAATTGAATACAAAATGCTCGAGCAAGACTTGCGTTCCAGAGGCTTAGTTTAATCGCGAAAGCCGCTATCAACACCTAACCAAAACGGATCTCCCATGCCCGCCAAAATCTCCCGCTCCACTTATGCGCAAATGTTCGGCCCGACCACGGGCGACCGTGTTCGGCTTGCTGACACTGATCTCATCATCGAGGTGGAAAAGGATTTCACCACCTATGGCGAAGAGGTGAAGTTTGGCGGGGGGAAGGTTATTCGGGACGGGATGGGGCAGAGCCAGGCGACGCGCGAGGAAGGGGCGGTGGATACTGTCATCACCAACGCGCTGATTGTGGACCATTCGGGCATTTACAAAGCGGATGTGGGCCTGAAAAACGGGCGCATCCATGCGATTGGCAAGGCGGGCAATCCAGACACGCAGCCGGGGATTACGATTATCATTGGCCCCTCGACGGAAGCCATCGCTGGCGAGGGCAAAATTCTCACCGCTGGCGGCATGGATGCACATATCCATTTCATTTGCCCGCAGCAGATTGACGAAGCGCTGATGAGCGGCGTGACGACGATGCTGGGCGGGGGCTCTGGCCCCGCGCACGGCACGCTGGCGACTACGTGCACTGGCGCATGGCACATTGAGCGGATGATTGAGAGCTTTGATGCCTTCCCGATGAACCTTGCGCTGGCGGGCAAGGGCAACGCCTCGCGCCCTGCCCCGCTTGAGGAAATGATCCGCGCGGGCGCTTCATCGCTGAAGCTGCATGAGGACTGGGGGACCACGCCGGCGGCGATTGATAACTGCTTATCAGTGGCGGATGAATATGACGTGCAGGTGATGATCCACACCGATACGCTGAACGAATCCGGTTTTGTGGAGGACACGGTTTCGGCCATCAAAGGGCGCACCATTCATGCCTTCCACACCGAGGGCGCGGGCGGCGGACATGCGCCGGATATTATCAAAGTGTGCGGCGATCCGAACGTCATCCCCTCCTCCACCAACCCTACGCGGCCCTATACAGTCAACACAATTGCCGAGCATCTCGACATGCTGATGGTCTGCCATCATTTGTCGCCGCATATTTCCGAAGACATCGCCTTTGCCGAAAGCCGCATCCGCAAGGAGACGATTGCGGCGGAAGATATTTTGCACGACATCGGCGCGTTTTCGATCATCTCATCGGATAGTCAGGCCATGGGCCGCGTCGGCGAAGTCGCCATCCGCACATGGCAGACGGCGCACAAGATGAAGGTGCAGCGCGGGCGATTGCCGGAAGAGACCGGCGACAATGATAATTTTCGCGTCAAACGCTACATCGCCAAATACACCATCAATCCCGCCATCGCGCAGGGCATGAGCCGCCATATCGGCTCGGTGGAAGTGGGCAAACGGGCGGATTTGGTGTTGTGGAACCCGGCGTTTTTCGGCGTGAAGCCGGAGATGGTGCTGCTGGGCGGCTCCATTGCCGCCGCGCCGATGGGCGACCCCAACGCCTCCATCCCCACCCCACAGCCCGTGCACTACCGCCCGATGTTCGCCGCCTTCGGCAAAAACGCCTCGCGCTCATCCGTCACATTTGTGTCGCAAGCCGCGATGGACCTCGGCCTGCGTGGCCGCCTTGGTGTGGATAAGGGGATGCTGGCCGTGGAAAACACACGCGGCGGCATTGGCAAGCGCAGCATGATCCACAACAGCGCCTTGCCGCATATTGAGGTCAATCCGGAGACGTATGAAGTGCGGGCGGACGGGGTGTTATTGACGTGCGAGCCAGCGACCGTGCTGCCGATGGCGCAGCGGTATTTTCTGTTTTAGGATTGCATGTAATATAACAAATGGATTTAAAATGTCGGAGTTAAAAACCTTTGCTTTCGTCCTCATGCCCTTTGATTCTCAATTTCAGGACATATACAAATTTGGCATCAAAGAAACTGCGAATAATTCAGACATCATTGCTGAGCGGGTAGATGAACAGCACTATACTGAACAAATCTTAGAACGAATCTATCGTCAGATTGAGAGTTCTGATTTCATAATCGCGGAAATGACAGGTAGAAATCCAAACGTATTTTATGAAGTTGGCTATGCACACGCCAAGTCTAAGCTATGTATACTGATCGCGCAGAAGCCTGATGACATTCCTTTTGATCTAAAGCATCATCCTCACATCATATATGATGGTACGATTGGCGATTTGAAGTCAAAAATCCTTCCTAAATTGGAGTGGATGAAAGAGGAAACGCGCCGCAGAAAAATAAAAACGATAACGCTAAGCGTAAAATGTGAAGACGCGGACTTAGAAAAAACTAAATACAGGCATACTGGTTCATTTAATTTAATTGCTAATCTGAAGAATTTTTCAGAAATACGAAGCCCGGAAATCGAGGCCATTTATCTAAAGACAAAAAATTTTTGGACTCTCACCGTTTCTAATATCGAGTGCCCATCTAACCCAGTTGAGAAAAAGGATAGTTTGCGCCATTTTATTGCGCCACCTATTAAGCGACTCTCTCCTGGTGCGTTCGCACAGGTAAAGATCGGATTTAAGAAGCAGTTTTGGTCCCACTTTACAGGACAGGAACCTAGTGAGATATATTCTTCTAAAGGAAACTTAGAATTTGAGATTGCAACATCAGAGGGGACGTTTTTTGAAAATCATGCCATTGATGTGAAATTCGAAGAGTTCCCATTTTAAAGTTTAGACACCAAAAACGTGTGAAATAAAGAAAATGAAATCACGTCAAATTCTTAAACCTCCATTCACACGCGCCCTCACTCCCGAGGAACTCGCCTCGCTTCC
>JAYTVD010000001.1:0-2763 GCA_043744175.1 Phyllobacteriaceae bacterium | reverse complement strand
CGGCAGAGCGATTTCGCATCGTCACCAAAATTCAAAAGCCCGGCGGTGGCAATATTGCTGAGATGGTCAGCGCAAGCCTTGCCCGGTTGGGCGCGAGCCAACTTTATGCGCTGATGTTTCACAATGCTGCGGATTTGCTGGGCAGCGAAGGTTCCGCCTATTGGACGCAGCTAGAGCGGCTGCGCGATGCGGGCCTGATCCGCCTAATTGGTGCTTCGGTTTATACCCCGGATGAAGCCACCGCTTTGCTGGACAGATATCCTATTGGGATCATGCAGTTTCCGGTGAACATATTTGATCGGCGGATGCAGACCAGTGGGGTCTTGGCGCGGATGCAGGCGCAAGGGGTCGAAACCCACGCTCGTTCGATGCTGTTGCAAGGCTTTGCTTTGGCGAATCCGGCAGATTTGCCAAGCCACTTTGCCCCGTTTAGGGCGCTTCTCGAACGCTTCATTGCCTATTGTGCGGCGATGAAGATGACACGTTTAGAGGCTGCTTATGGCTATCTTGCAAAGGCGCAAATCTCTCAAATCGTTGTCGGCGTTGATACGTTGGGGCAGTTGCAAGACATTGGCCGAGTGGCACAGGCAGGGCGAGAGCCAGAAGAGACGATGCCAGACTTGAATTGCGTCAATCTTGATCTCATCAATCCCAGCCATTGGGCCAAGTAAGTGGTGGCGGGGTAAATGGGCACATTTCTATTCATCGAAAATCGGGAAAAAACGTGGTTCTGGGATGCAGTTGCCGCAGAGCTTGAACGGCGTGGCCATAAGATCAGCTGGATTGTTCAGAACCCCATGTTCACGCCCAAACTGACCCGGGGCGATGTGCATGTCATCCCGTTTCCGCGCGCAGATCAAATGCGGCCCTATGATTTTACCCGCAATCCTGTGCTGGAAGCGGAGCGGGGCTTGCGCTATTTTGAGGCGGGATCGGGCCATTTCGCCTATTATGAAGAACAGATTGACGCCATCATCGAGGCGGTTCAACCCGACATAAGCATTGGCGAATTGACACTATTTCATGAGCTTATCACCATTGAACGGTTGGCAGCGCGCGGGATGGTTTTCATTCATCCATCGGCGGAACGCTTCCCACAGGGCCGATTTGGACTTCATATCGGGCGGACTCAAGTGCCTTATTGTCTTTCTGGCAATTTGCTCGATCAAGATGACGCGAACCAACTTTCAGAGAATATCCGCACCCGACGTGAAGTCCTGATTTATATGCAGAGCGCCAGTTTTCGCTCCCGTTTGCGAAGCCTCGCCAAGTGGTTTTTGGGACGACTGCGCGTATCCTATGGGCGCTGGCGCGGGGAAAAATTCAACACGCCCTCTGCGCGGCGTAAGCTGGCATTGACGCGCGCTACTCGTGCTCTTTGTGCCCGCTGGCAGGCCGCTTCATCTTTAATACAGCCAGGTGAGCGCGCCATTCTCTACCCGATGCAAATGCAGCCAGAATCGAGCATCGACGTTTGGGGGTATCCATATTTTGACCAAGTTGCATTGATTAAACGACTATTGGCCGCCTCCCCGGAGGATTTGATTATTGCACTAAAGGCAAATCCGAAATCAAAATATGAAATGTCCGCGCGGCTAGTCGAATTTGCGATCCGGCATCCCCGAATTCGGCTGTTGCCGCTTGAAACGAAGATGGATCAAGCACAGCCACTTTGCATAGGTGCCATTACGGTTTGCGGCACGGTTGGGCTGGAAGCCGTTTTTGGGATAGGGAGGTGCATGTCTTTGCGTCATCCAATTCTTGAAACCCATTTTCCCGATTTCTCGGCGGAAACCCCTGAAGAAGGTATAGGAAAATTGCTTTTTGAGCCGCAAACCGGTACCGGCTCGCCAGTAATGGGAAGCGCGTATCTCCAGGCGATTGCAGCCCAATCCTTTGTCGGGTGGATAAGCGATCCACTGGGGATGCCCAGTTGCCTTTCACGCGAGAATATCGCTCTGGTCGCAGATGGACTTGAATGCGGCTTAGCTCAGGCAAGCCCCAAGTGACGCAGGCCAACCATACGATTGCGATCATCCAAGCGCGGATGTCTTCATCTCGCTTCCCGGGCAAGGTGTTGGCCACGGTTGCCGGTCGTCCGATGATATTGTTCATGCTGGAGCGCCTCCAGCGGGCCGCGCAAATCGACAGTATCATTGTCGCGACAAGTCTGGATGCAAGTGACGATGCACTTGCGAGCACCGTGATAGCCGCCGGTTATTCGTGCTTTCGCGGTGACCTGAAAGACGTCCTAGATCGATTCTATCAAGCTGCCACGGCCGCGAACCCAAATGTAGTGGTTCGCTTGACAGGCGATTGCCCTTTGATCGACCCCGCACTTGTTGACCGGGCAATATTGGCGCTGCACGAAACTGGCGCAGATTATGCGTCGAACACGAATCCCCCCACATATCCAGACGGCCTTGATGTTGAAGTTATGCGGTACAAAGCGCTCGCAGACGCTTGGATCGACGCAAAACTTTTGTCCGATCGAGAACATGTCACCCCGTTCATCCGCAACAATCCTCAACGTTTCCAAGCCATAAATATTGCAGATAGAACCGACAATTCGCATCTCCGCTGGACTGTGGATCATCCTGACGATCTTGAGGTCATCAAACAGTTGACCACGCGGGTTTCGGGAAACCCGGTATTAGCAAATTATGCAGACTATTTGCGCGTCATGGCCGCAGACCCAAGGCTGGCAACAGCCAACCTGCACCGCCGCAACGACGGATATGATCGGTCTCTGCAAGATGATCG